>NZ_RZSC01000464.1:0-4733 GCF_003998155.1 Mesorhizobium sp. M1E.F.Ca.ET.063.01.1.1 | reverse complement strand
GCGCGGAAACGCTCCTCGACATCGACCGCCGGCGCGACGGCGATCCCACCCTCCAATTCGCCGGACAGGCTGATGTCGGCTTGCGGAAACGGGCCGCTGCCGGGCAGCCTGTCGATCATGGCGGCAAGCAGCCGCACCAGTTCCGCCCGTGCCGCGGCGATCGCCACCCCGGTTTCGGCCATCTGTGTCTCGATCGCGTCGAACCAGGCGCTGTCGCGCGATCCTTCGGTAAGCAGGCGGTTACGGTCGCGCATCGCCTTTTCGTAGTCGAGGGCCCGCTGGCCATGGTTTGGATCGATCGCGAGCACAAGACGGTCGAGGAAGCGGCGGCGGTCGGCGGCCGGCCCTGGAAACAGCCCGTCCATCGCCGGCGTCAGCCAGACGACCCGCAGCCACTCCAGCATATCGTCAGCCGACTTCGCCGGCGCGCCGTTGATGCGAACGCGTCTGCCGCCTTCTCCGGTGGCATCTGCACCGGAAACGCCGGTGCCGATTTCGACCTGGCCTTCCGGCCCCTCGATCCGGGCATGCAGGGCAAAGCCGCCATCGCCGCCTTCGCGCGCCACGTCGGCATAGGGCGCGCGGCGCAGCCCGCGTCCGGGCGTCAGCAGCGAGATGGCTTCGAGCAGATTGGTCTTGCCGGCGCCATTGTCGCCGGACAGCACCACGGCGCCAGGGTCGAGCTCGAGCGAAACTCCCGCATAGTTGCGGAAGTTTGTAAGTGTTAGCTTACTTATATGGGTCTGTTCCGGCAACCGCTGTCCGCCCGTGCAAGCCGCCGCAATCATCATTCCATCGCCAGCCGGCGCGAAACCCGATGCGCTACACCCGCATCGGCATCAGCACATAGAGCGCGGTCTCGTCGGCCATGTCGTGGATCAGCGTCGGCGACCCGGCATCCGCCAGCATGAACTTCGCCTCCGAACCGGTGAGTTGGGCGGCGACGTCGAGCAGATATTTGGCGTTGAAGCCGATCTCGATCGGATCGGACGAATAGTCGGCCGCCAGCTCCTCGGTGGCGCTGCCCGAATCCGGATTGTTGACGGCGAGCGTGAGCTGGCCGTCGTTGATCGACATTTTCACTGCCCGGCCGCGCTCCGACGAAATGGTCGAGACGCGGTCGACGGCGGCGGCGAAGCTCTGGCGGTCGATGATCAGCTTCTTGTCGTTGCCGGTCGGGATGACGCGCTGATAGTCGGGGAAGGTGCCGTCGATCAGCTTCGAAGTCAGGATGACGCTGCCGATGGTGAAGCGGATCTTGGTGTCCGACAGCTCCGTCGTCACCGCCACATCCGGGTCGTCGACCAGCTTCTGCAGCTCGCTCACCGTCTTGCGCGGGATGATGATGCCGGGCATGCCTTCGGAGCCTGCCGGCGCGTCGATTTCGGCGCGCGCCAGGCGGTGCCCGTCGGTCGCGACCGAGCGCAGCTTCAGCTTGCCGCCCACCTCATGCGTGTGCAGGAAGATGCCGTTGAGATAGTAGCGCGTCTCTTCGGTCGAGATGGCGAACTGGGTCTTCTCGATCAGGCCTTTGAGCGCCGCCGAGTCGAGCCGGAAGATGTGCGAGAAGGAGCCGGCCGAAAGTTCCGGGAAATCGGACTGCGGCAGGCACTGCAGGCGGAAGCTGGAGCGGCCTGACGTGACCGTCATCGCATTGCCGTCCTCGTCGGTCTTCAGCATGACCTCGGCGCCGTCGGCGAGCTTGCGCACGATGTCGTAGAGCAGATGCGCCGGGACCGTCGTCGCGCCGCCGCGCTCGACCTTGGCGGGCGTGGCTTCCGTCACCTCGAGGTCGAGGTCGGTCGCTTTCATCTCGAGGCTCGCGCCTTCTGCGCTGAGCAGCACATTCGACAGGATCGGTATGGTGTTGCGCCGCTCCACCACGCGATGAACGTGGTTGAGGGACTTCAGGAGATTGGACCGTTCCAGGATAACACGCATGACGAAACAGGCTCGCTTCAATGAATGGGCGGGGCACCAAGGGGTGGCATCCCGCGACAGCTCCGAAAAGCTCAGAATCTGTGTAAGCTGACAGTAAAAAGCCTGCAAACGCAAGCCCGCGACACCGGTTCCGGCCGGTTGCGCGGGCTTTCTGGGGATAAAGCCGGCGAACTGCGCCGCCGCCCCTTTTTCGGACCGCTCAGGCCTGCTCGTTGATCAGCCTTCGGAGCAGTTCGAGCTCCTGCGCCAGCGTGTTGTCGGCACCGGAAAGATCCTCGATCTTGCGCACGGCATGGAGCACCGTCGTGTGGTCGCGGCCGCCGAAACGCCGCCCGATTTCCGGCAGCGAGCGCGGCGTCATCACCTTCGACAGATACATTGCCACCTGCCGCGGCTTGACGATGGTGCGCGTGCGCCGGTTGGACAGCAGCTCCGTCTTCGACACGTTGTAGTGGCGCGCCACGATGCGCTGGATGTCCTCGATGCGCACCCGCTTTGGCTCGCCCGAGCGGTAGATGTGGCCGAGGATCTCGTCGATGCGGTCGATGGTGATCTGCGGCTCGAAGGACTGGCGGAACAGAAGCTGGTTGAAGGCGCCTTCGAGCTCGCGTCCGCTGCCTGTCACCGTGCGCGCGACGTGATCGAGGATATCGTCCGAAATGTCGAGCGAGGCATCGTCGACCTTGGCGGTGGCGAGGCGCAGCTTCAGCATGCCGAGGCGCATGGCGAAATCCGGCGCCGACATTTCGAGCGCCACGCCGCCATTGAGGCGCGAACGCACGCGCGGCTCCAGCGATTCCAGTTCCGACGGCGGCCGGTCGGCGGCGACCACCACCTGCTTGGCGCTGTCGAGCAGCATGTTGATCAGGTGGCAGAACTCATGCTGGATCGACTTGCCCTGCAGGAACTGCATGTCGTCGATGATCAGAAGATCGATATCGCGCAATTGCTCTTTGAGGGTGAGCGCATTGTTGTCGCGGATGGCGGTGGCGAAGCGCCACATGAAATATTCCGCCGTTAGATAGACCACGCGCGATTTCGGGTTGTGCCGCAGCGATTCCGCCGCGATCGCCTGCAAAAGGTGCGTCTTGCCCAGTCCGACGGTCGCGTGAAGGAAGAGCGGGTTGAAGCGCACGGCGCTCGACTGCGATTCCGCCACCGCCTTGGCGGCCGCGAAGGCGACCCGGTTCGAGGGTCCTTCGATGAACGAGGCGAAAGTGTAGCGCGGGTCGAGTGGTGACCCCAGCACATTGTGGCGGAACTCGGTCTCCACCGGCGCGCCGCCCTGGCGAGGCGCCGGCGCCCGCTCCACCCGGCCGTTGCTTGCGGTGCCGGCGGCGAGCACGGTCTGCGTCTGTTTGGTCATCTTGCGCGCCGGCGCGATCTCCGGCTCGACATTGTTGCGGCCTTGGCGCGTGGCGGTCCGCACGACGATCTCGATCTTGAGAACGTCGGCATCCTCATGCCTCCAAAGTTCGGCAATAAGGTCGAGATAGTGGCCGTTGATCCACGACCGCAGGAAGGCCGTGGGCACGGAAATACGGACAATGCCGCGCGAAGCCTCGGCAACCTTCATGCGGCCAAACCAGCTCGAATAGACCTCGGCTCCCAGACGCGCCTTAAGCTGGGCCTTGACCCGCTCGAACTTCTGTTCAGCGTCGCTGGATGCCGCCATGCCGTCCCCTCCGACGAAGGTTGTAGGGAATGGGAGTTCGCTCGCTATCTCCCTTTCGATGCCGCTCTGCATGATCAACGTTCCTTGTCTTCTCGTACCCTTTTTCCCGCCGGGAGTGCGCCTCCTGCACCCTCTGGTCCGGCGACGTTTTCGCTGCATCTCCATCGCCGCCGCCGGCGATCTTGTCGCAACGTTGCGCAAGGGACCGATGCCGGCTCTTGCCAGCCGGCTTGATCATGCCAAGGCAATACAACGCCGTCCGGCGAAAACGCCGGCCCAACGTCGACTGCGATGTACAATTACGCCAGTCCCCTACCCACCGAAGAGACAAACCAAGCCGCACGCGGAATTACTCCACGTCATGAATTCCGCCATTTTTTGGTGGCCGATTCAGGCTGGGTCAGGGGCTGAATGCCCGTCCCTTCGATGGATGGACATTACCGAAATCGCTGTGGATAGGGCAAGGCCACGTCTAACCGATTTTTAACGAATCTGGTTAGCGGAGACGCGTTCGAAGCAGGTGCCGTTGGGACAGCTTTTGACAAAGCCATTGTGATTCAAACCCTTTTCCGGCGAATATGAAAAAGGCCGGCCGATACGAAATTTTCTGAAATAATTCGCTTGACAGCTACTTGTCCCCCGCCGCTCCTGCGCGCGTTGAACAAGCTGTGGATGACCATCCGTAATCTTTTGAAAAATAAGCAGAATTTGTGACAGGCCAATTTGCGGCCATGCCTGTATCCGGCAGGCGAAGATATCAGCGATTATGTATATGCCGGCAAAATATTCGCAACTTTGAAATTCGGACCGGACGTCGTTACGCGGACGTTCTTTTTAAGTACTTGCCGGCAAACGAAAAAACCCGGCCTGCGCGGCCGGGTTCAAAGATAACGGTTCCGAATGGAAGTCGGTCAGGCCGACAGCACCTTGACGCGCTGGGCCAGGCGCGAAACCTTGCGGGACGCCGTGTTCTTGTGGATGACGCCCTTGGTGGCGGCACGCATCAATTCCGGCTCCGCGGCCTTGAAGGCTTCCAGCGCCGCGGCCTTGTCGCCGGCGGCGAGCGCCTCTTCGACCTGGCGGACATAGGTGCGGACGCGCGAGCGGCGGTTCTTGT
>NZ_RZSC01000463.1:0-4738 GCF_003998155.1 Mesorhizobium sp. M1E.F.Ca.ET.063.01.1.1 | reverse complement strand
GCCCGATGTCGAGGTGCTGAAGCAGGCCTCCTGGGGCGCTACGCGCGATAATCTTGTGCTTGGCGGCGAAGCCAACGGCATCGACGGCGCCCACATCCTGACGCCGATGCCCTACCTCATGCACACCGGCAAGGTGACCCAGAACAACCAGCCGCTGCCGATGGGGATCGTCGCGCGGCTGAACTACGACTGCCAGGGCATTTCCGTTGCTCAGGAATACGCCGCCACCGGTGTCGGCCTCGACGCGTCCAAACTGAAGGAGGCCTTCGCCGCCAAGAAGGCCGCCGGCAAGGAAGTGAAGGCGGCCATGACCTTCCCGGGCGGCACGCACGACCTCTGGCTGCGCTACTGGCTGGCCGCCGGCGGCATCGATCCCGACAAGGATGTCTCCACCATCGTCGTTCCGCCGCCGCAGATGGTGGCCAACATGAAGGTCGGCAACATGGACGTGTTCTGCGTCGGCGAGCCGTGGAACGAACAGCTTGTTCACCAGGGCATCGGCTTCACCGCCGCCACCACCGGCGAGTTGTGGAAGGGCCATCCGGAAAAGGCGCTCGGCCTGCGCGCCGCCTTCATCGACAAATACCCCAACGCCACCAAGGCAATCCTGATGGCCGTCATGGAAGCCCAGCAATGGTGCGAGGCCATGGAGAACAAGGAGGAGATGGCCTCGATCATCGGCAAGCGGCAATGGATGAACGTGCCCGTTGCTGACATCATCGGCCGCCTCAAGGGCGACATCAACTACGGCAACGACCGCGTCGCCAAGGGCACCGACCTCTACATGAAGTTCTGGAAGGGTGGGGTCTCCTATCCCTTCAAGAGCCATGATGCCTGGTTCCTCACCGAGAACATCCGCTGGGGCAAGTTGGCGCCGACCACCGACATCAAGGCGCTGGTCGACCAGGTCAACCGTGAGGATCTCTGGCGCGAGGCGGCGAAGGATCTGGGCGTCGCGGCAGGCGACATCCCTCAATCGCCCTCGCGCGGCGTCGAGACCTTCTTCGACGGCAAGACCTTCGATCCGGCCAATCCGTCCGCCTATCTCGACAGCCTGAAGATCAAGGCATCGGCTTAAGCGCAAACGGCGCATTGCGCCGTTTGTCGCAGCGCAACCCAAGCGCAACGGCGCTCGCGCCGTTGTCGCTCCACCGGACTGCCCCACGGAGATTTTCCACGACATGTCCATCCAAACCGTCGAGGACACCAAGGTGAAGGCATTTCCTGCGAAGCCCGCCGAGGTGATTGCCTTCACCGCAAAAGCGCGGCGCCGCATCGACCTCACGGCCATTGTCGGCCGGCTGGCGACGGCACTGGTACCGCCGGCCGTCGTCATCCTCGTCCTGCTCGTCGTCTGGCAGGTGGCCTGCTCTTCGCCGACGGCCAGCCTGCCGCCGCCGAGCCAGGTGTGGAACGAGGCTTACGACCTGATCGCCCATCCGTTCTTCGACAATGGCCCGCAGGACATAGGCCTCGCCTGGCGAGTGCTGATCTCGCTGCAGCGCGTCGCCATCGGCTTCGGCATGGCGGCGGTGGTTGGCGTTGCGCTGGGCGCCCTGGTCGGTCAGTCTGTCTGGGCGATGCGCGGTCTCGATCCGGTCTTCCAGATCCTGCGCACCGTACCACCGCTCGCCTGGCTGCCGCTGTCTCTCGCCGCCTTTCGCGACTCCAACCCGTCGGCGCTGTTCGTGATCTTCATCACCTCGATCTGGCCGGTGATCATCAACACCGCCGTCGGCGTCCGCAACATCCCGGAGGACTACCGCAACGTCGCCCGCATCCTGCGGCTCAACCAGCTCGAGTTCTTCTTCAAGATCATGGTGCCGGCCGCCGCGCCCTACATCTTCACGGGCCTCAGGATCGGCATCGGGCTCTCCTGGCTCGCCATCGTCGCCGCCGAGATGCTTACCGGCGGCGTCGGCATCGGCTTCTTCATCTGGGACGCGTGGAATTCCTCGCGGCTGCCAGACATCATTGTCGCGCTCGTCTATATCGGCGTCACCGGCTTCTGCCTCGACCGGCTGGTTGCGGCGATCGGCGCCTTCGTCACCCGCGGCACAACGGCAAAGTGAGGACGGCGCCATGACCGCCTATCTGAAGCTCGACCATATCGACAAATCCTTCTCTCGTGGCGGCCAGTTCAGCGAGGTGCTGAAGGATATCAGGCTCACCATCGATGCTGGCGAGTTCGTCTCCATCATTGGCCATTCCGGCTGCGGCAAGTCGACCTTGCTCAACCTGATCGCCGGGCTGACCAAGGTTTCCAAGGGCGCCGTGCTGCTCGAGAACAGGGAGGTCGACAGCCCCGGACCGGAGCGCGCCGTGGTTTTCCAGAACCACTCGCTGCTGCCCTGGCTTACCGTCTACGAGAACATCAACCTCGCCGTGTCCAAGGTCTTCGGCCAGACAAAAAGCCGGGCCGAGCGGCATGACTGGATCATGCGCAACCTCGACCTCGTCCAGATGGCGCATGCCAGGGACAAGCGCCCGGCCGAGATATCGGGCGGCATGAAGCAACGCGTCGGCATTGCGCGCGCCCTCGCAATGGAGCCGAAGATCCTTCTGCTCGACGAGCCCTTCGGCGCGCTCGACGCGCTGACCCGCGCCCATCTCCAGGATGCGGTGATGGACATCCACGCCAGGCTGGGCTCGACCATGATCATGATCACCCATGATGTCGACGAGGCGGTGCTTCTGTCCGACCGCATCGTGATGATGACCAACGGCCCGGCGGCCACCATCGGCGAGGTGCTTCCGGTGCCGCTCGCCCGGCCGCGCCGACGCATCGAGCTTGCCTCCGACAGCACCTTCCTGCGCTGCCGCGAGGCGGTGCTGAAGTTCCTCTATGAACGCCACCGCTTCGTCGAAGCGGCGGAGTAAGGCCATGACCGAAAAGCGCACCGCATTGACAATAGGCAATCTACCGCATTGCACAAATATTATGCTGCCCTGCAAGGCATTCTGACTAATCTTTGATCCGCTGCCGGGCTTGGTCAAAAGTCGCACGACAACGTCTTCGTTTTGATTTCATTAGATAATTTAGAGCGCTGTCGAATTGGCACGCTTCCTGCTTTTGAGAATGCAGGCCCGCAAGGGCCAAGAGACACAGGCGTCCAATGGTGGGCGCCACAGGCAAAGCTGCCGCTCAGGTCGACACGCGATCCCGGATGTACGGACGCAAGACCTGGACGGCAGCTTTTTTGTTTTGGACCGAACACGAAAAACGACGGCGCCGATCCCAGGCGGCGCCAGGCGGAGACGAAGATGACGAAACGGATCGGAACTGCGACAACCCTCAAGGATTTCACGCGCCGCGATTTTATCGCCAGCAGCGTCCTGACGGCGGTGCTGTTCACCGCGGCGCTCCTGCTGTTCCCGGCCAATCACGAAACCGAGGGCAAGAGTCCGCAAGTGACCGCGCAAGTCCCGGTCTCGCCGCGCTGACCGATGCCGCGCCTCTGACCAACACAACGCGCGGTGCCTCCCACGCCGCAAACCGGAGCCCAAGATGACCGCAAATCTCCCAGCCGCGCCAAGCCAGGACAGTGCTCCCCGGCAGGCGCTCGTCATGTCCACCATCGCCTTCACCGTCTGCTTCGCGGTGTGGACGATCTTTTCCATCATCGGCGTGCGCATAAAGCAGGAGCTCGGCCTGAACGAGACCGAGTTCGGCCTGCTGGTCGGCACGCCGATCCTCACCGGCTCGCTCGTGCGCATCGTGCTCGGCGTCTGGACCGACCGCTACGGCGGACGTCTGGTCTACACCATGACCATGCTCGCCGCGGCGGTCGCGACCTTCCTGCTCAGCTTTGCGCACACCTATGAGCAGATGCTGATCGCGGCCCTCGGCGTCGGGCTCGCGGGCGGCTCCTTCGCCGTCGGCGTCGCCTATGTCTCGCGCTTCTTCCCGGCCGGCAAACAAGGCACCGCGCTCGGCATCTTCGGTGTCGGCAATGTCGGCGCCGCGGTCACCAAGTTCCTGGCGCCGTTCGTGCTCCTTTCCTGGGGCTGGCAGTCGGTCGCGCTGATCTGGGCGGCCGCGTTGGTCATCATGGCCGTCGCGTTCTGGTTAACCACCAGCGACGATCCGGTCATCCGCGAGCGCCGCGCCGGCAAGGCAGCGCCCGCGAGAAGCTTCTGGCAGGAATTCGCGCCGCTCAAGAACCTGCAGGTCTGGCGCTTCGCCTTCTACTACTTCTTCTCCTTCGGCGCGTTCGTGGCGCTGTCGCTCTGGCTGCCGCGCTACCTCATCGGCGTCTACGGTTTCGGCATCGCCACCGCCGGCATGATCGGCGCCGCCTATTCAATTCCCGCAAGCATCTTCCGCGCCTATGGCGGCGTGCTTTCCGACCGCATCGGCGCCCGTACCGTGCTCTACTGGACCTTCACGGTCTGTGCCGTCGCGACTCTCGTTCTGTCTCTCCCCTCGGCAGACTACGTCGTGCGCGGCATCAGCGGGCCGATCCCCTTCCACTTCGAGATCGGCCCGCTCGCCTTCATCGCCGTCGCCTTCGTGCTCGGCTTCTTCATGAGTCTCGGCAAGGCCGCCGTCTACAAGCACATCCCGGTCTACTATCCGCAGAGCGTCGGCGCGGTCGGCGGCGTGGTGGGCATGATCGGCGGCCTCGGCGGCTTCATCCTGCCGATCGCCTTCGGCGCGCTGAACGACCTCACCGGCGTCTGGTCGAGCTGCTTCATGCTGCTCTTCCTCATCGTCGTCTCGTGCCTGGTCTGGATG
>NZ_RZSC01000462.1:0-4749 GCF_003998155.1 Mesorhizobium sp. M1E.F.Ca.ET.063.01.1.1 | reverse complement strand
GCATGGCCGGCTCGACTATGTTGACCTGGCACCGGCCTACAGGCGCTTCCCACGCTTCCCGATGATCTCCATCTCGCACAGCCAGAAGCGGGGATTGCCCGACGCCAACTGGATTGCCACGATCCATCACGGGATCCCGGTCGATGCCTATCAGCCCACATATGACCCGTCACCCGAAGAGCCGTATCTGGCCTTTCTCGGGCGCCTCTCGCGCGACAAACGGCCGGACCGCGCGATCGATATCGCGCGACGTTCCGGGCTGAAGCTGAAGCTGGCGGCCAAGATCGGCGACGATGACCGCGCCTATTTTCACGACGAGATCGAGGCGCTCATCGACGGCGACCGCGTCGACTATGTCGGCGAGATCGCTGAGGACGAGAAGGCGGCATTTCTCGGCAACGCCGCCGGTCTCCTGTTTCCCATCGATTGGCCGGAGCCGTTCGGCCTGGCGCCGATCGAGGCCATGGCCTGCGGCACGCCGGTCATCGCCTGGAATTGCGGCGCCTTGCCGGAGATCATCGACCAGGGCGTGACCGGCTTTGCCGTGGACGCCGTCGATGAGGCTGTCGCTGCAATGCCGGCCCTTCTCGAGCTTGATCGGCGGCAGGTGAGGGCGGTCTTCGAAAAGCGGTTTTCGGTCACCAGGATGGCGCGCGACTATCTCGCCGCCTATATGCGCCTGATCGGCATCCGGGAGGCGAAGGCCTCCTGATCGGCATTGTCTTTCGGGCGGGACAAACGAAGAGGTGACGAATGACGCAGCTCGACGAGCGCAAGCTCGATCCCGCGGTAGCCCTTGCCTCGCTTGACGAAACGGCGCCGCGGGAGCCGCACCGGCTGTTCGCGCTCAAGCAGGGCGACTGTTTTGCCGTCACGGACGCCTATGGCGACATCAGAGGCGCCGGCGACGGTTTCTTTCGCGACGATACGCGCGTCCTTTCCGAGTTCCGCCTGACGGTCGGCGGCAGACAGATGTCGCTGCTCGGCGCCTCGCTCAGCCAGGACAATGTGCTGTTCACCAGCAACCTGACCAACCTGCCGATCCAGAGCGCCGCCGGCCGCGACATTCCGCAAGGCGCGATCCATATCGAGCGCGTCAGGCTGATCTGGCAGGACCGGCTGTTCGATCGCATCACGCTTTCCAACTACAGCCGCGAGCACTCGACCATTGCCGTCTCGCTGCATTTCGCCGCCGACTTCCGGGACATGTTCGAGGTGCGCGGCTCGACGCGGCCGAAACGCGGAACGGTCCATGTCGCCAGGACCGAGAAGGCATCGGTGCTGCTCGGCTATGACGGTCTCGACGGGTTGCCGCGCCTGTCGGCGATTTCCTTCTCGCAGGCCCCCGACCGGTTGAGCGACAATCGCGCCGACTTCCTGATCGCGGTCACCAAGCGCAGCAGCAAGGTGCTTTATGTCGAAGTCGGCCCGGAGATCGCGGATACACCCGGGCGCGACCGCTTCCGCGCCGCCGCGGCCCGCGCCCGTTTCGGCATGCGCTCCAAGCGCCGGCATGGTGCCACGGTGCACAGTTCGGGCCGCGTGTTCAACGATTGGGTCGAGCGCGCGCGCGCCGATGTCGCGCTGCTCACCACCGAACTCTCGACCGGGCCCTATCCCTATGCCGGCATTCCGTGGTTCTCGACGGCCTTCGGCCGCGACGGCGTGATTTCGGGGCTGCAGATGCTGTGGCTCAATCCCGGCCTGGCGCGCGGTGTGCTGGCGTTTCTTGCCGAGCATCAGGCGACGGAGACGTCGCCCTTCATCGATTCCCAGCCAGGCAAGATCATGCATGAGACGCGCAAGGGCGAGATGGCGGCGCTGCGCGAACTCCCCTTCGGCCGCTATTATGGCGGTGTCGACACGACCCCGCTCTACATTCATCTCGCCTGCGCCTATGCCGACCGCACCGGCGACATGGCCTTTGTCGACACACTTTGGCCGTCGCTCAAGGCGGCCGCCGAGTGGACGGAAGAGGCAAGCCGGGCGACGGGCTTCGTCACCTACCAGCGCGCGGCCGAGTCCGGTCTTGCCAACCAGGGCTGGAAAGACAGTATCGATTCCGTCTTCCATGCCGACGGACGGATTCCCAAGGGACCGATCGCCCTGGTCGAGGTGCAGGGCTATGTCTTTGCCGCCTATCGGGGCCTCGCCTCGCTCGCGCGCCGCCGCGGCGAGTTCGCCGATGCCGAGCATTGGGAAAACCGCGCCGAGGAAATGCGGTTGGCCGTCGAGCGCGATTTCTGGATGGACGATCTCAACTTCTACGCCCTTGCCATCGATGGCGAGGGCGAACCCTGCAAGGTCCGCACCTCCAATGCCGGGCATCTGCTTTATGTCGGGTTGCCGGAGCTGGAGCGGGCAAAGATGGTCGCCGACCAGTTGCTGTCGGCCTCTTTCCATTCCGGCTGGGGGCTGAGGACGCTCGCGGACGATGCGATCTTCTTCAACCCGATGTCCTACCACAACGGCTCGATCTGGCCGCACGACACCGCGCTTTGCGGCGTCGGCCTGGCGCGTTACGGCGAGCGCGACAGCGTGGTTCGGATGATGAGCGGCACCTTCGAGTCGGCCGTGCATTTCAACATGCGGCTGCCGGAATTGTTCTGCGGCTTCACCCGGGCGCCGGGCGAGGCGCCGATCGCCTATCCGGTCGCCTGCCTGCCGCAGGCCTGGTCGGCAGGCTCCACCTTCATGCTGATGCAGGCCTGCCTCGGCCTGGAAATCGATGGATGGGAAGGCGAACTGCACGTCACGCGCCCAAGGCTGCCGATCGGCATCGATACGCTCACGCTGCGGCATCTCAGCGTCGGCGACAAATCCGTCGACCTCGCTTTCCAACGGGTCGGCGACCGCGTCGTCGCCTTCCTGTCCGACCGGCACGAGGGCATGGTGCCGCTTATCGTGCGAACCTAGAACAAAGGCCGGCAAGGTTGCGTCCGGCAACCGAAAAATGTCGGAACCGATCGCGACTTTGTGCGTTGCGAACTGGTACCGGCCTATCCATCCGCAGCCGGCAAGAACGAAAAACAAAATAGCGGACAGCCGGAGGCAACCTGGCATTCAATGACACAATACGGCGTCGACCTCTTGTGGGTCCTTATCCTTGTAAGTCTCGGACTTTCCGCTCTCGCGATCTTCGTTTCAGTATCTAGGCACCGTCATCAGCATCCAAAGGGTGTGAACACGCCTGCCCCGGGTGACGATGTCGCCTCGGAAGCCGCGCGCAAGGTGTTGCGCGAATTCGAGAAGAACGGGCAGTCGGTCGACGCCGCCCTCGTCACCTGGTCGCCGGAGACGCTGCGCAAGATCCTCACCGAGGACCTGCCGGACGCACAGGTCATCGTCGTTTCCAACCGCGAACCCTACATCCACAATGAGGACAAGAACGGCGATGTCGAACTCGTCGTACCGGCGAGCGGACTGGTCTCGGCACTGGAGCCGATCACGCGCGCCTGCGCCGGCACATGGATCGCCTATGGCGGCGGCAGCGCAGACCACGTCGTGGTCGACGCGAATGACCGGGTGCAGGTGCCGCCTGGCAATCCCTCCTACACGCTGCGCCGGGTCTGGCTGACCGAAGAGCAATATCAGGGCTACTATCTCGGCTTCGCCAATGAAGGGCTGTGGCCGCTCTGCCATGTCGCCTTCACCCGCCCGACCTTCCGCGATTCTGACTGGGAAGCCTATGAGGCTGTCAACCGCAAGTTCGCCGATACGGTGGTCGCCGAGGCCCGCAACGAGCGGCCGATCGTGCTGGTCCAGGATTATCACTTCGCGCTGCTGCCGCGCATGATCCGCGAGCGCTTGCCGGACGCGATCGTCATCACTTTCTGGCACATTCCGTGGCCGAATTCGGAAGTGTTCAGCATCTGCCCATGGCGCGAACGCATCCTCGACGGGCTGCTCGGCAGCTCGATCATTGGGTTCCATACCCAATTCCACGCCAACAACTTCACCGAAAGCGTCGATCGTTTCATGGAGAGCCGGATCGAGCGCGCCGACGCCGCCATATCCTATGGCGGCCAAACGACGCTGGTGCATGCCTATCCGATCTCTATCGAATGGCCCGTCGAGTTGTTGAAGGCCCTGCCTTCGGTCGAGGACTCGCGACAACACATCCGCGAGCGGTTCGGCATTCCGGCCGATGCCAAGCTCTGCGTCGGCGTCGAGCGTCTCGACTACACCAAGGGCATCCTCGACCGCTTCCATGCGCTGGACGAGCTGTTCATCCGCCATCCGGAAACGATCGGCAAGGTGGTGTTCCTGCAGATCGCCGCGCCCAGCCGCGGCTCGCTGCCGGCCTACAAGCAACTGCATGAGGAATGCCTGCGCTTGGCCGAGGAGCTCAACGAGCGCTATGGCAACGAGCATTACCACCCTGTGGTGCTGGTGGCCGAGCATCACTCGCAGAAGGGTGTCTACGAAATCTATCGGGCCGCCGACATCTGCCTCGTCACAAGCCTGCATGACGGAATGAACCTCGTCGCCAAGGAATTTGTCGCCTCCCGCGATGACGAGCAGGGCGTGCTCCTGCTCAGCACCTTCGCCGGCGCCTCGCGCGAGCTGCTGGAGGCGCTGATCGTCAATCCCTATGACGCGGCGATGATGAGCGAGACCATGCTGCAGGCACTCACCATGGGGCCGGAAGAGCAGCACGAGCGCATGCGGCGCATGCGCTCGTGCTGCTCTTCCGGCCCCATGGTGAGTGCCTGCAGCATGGTCTCGCTCATCATCGCCGCGTCATAG
>NZ_RZSC01000461.1:0-4763 GCF_003998155.1 Mesorhizobium sp. M1E.F.Ca.ET.063.01.1.1 | reverse complement strand
GGCTTGAGCTATGACGACCAGTATCGAATTCGACGCCGTTTCAAATGTCTCGGACGAGCACTCGACCGTTGGAGAACATCCGGCAGCCACGGATGTTCAAGTCGCGCAGGCCGCTGGCGGCCAGGCAGCGCAGAACGGTGAGCCGGTCCCGGTCGATGTCGGCAAAGGCACGCCGGCACAGGGCGCGGACAATGCGCAGGGTGCAAACCAGCCGGCGCCGGACGCCAAGGCTCCCGCAGGAAACGCGCCGGCGGCGAATGCCGCTGCCTCGAATGTCCCGCATGAATATCATGCCGAAGCCGGCAACGTCGTGAAGCTTCCGGCCAATGTCTCGATCGACAACATCAAGGTCGACGGGCACAATCTGGTGCTGGTGCAGCCCGATGGATCCGAGATCGTCATCAAGGACGGCGCGCTGAACGTGCCGACCTTCATCATCGGCGACGTCGAGGTGCCGCGCGTTGCCCTGATCGCCGCTCTTGAATCCAGCCATGTCGATGTCGCCTTCGGCGCCGACGGTTCGATCTCGGCAGGCGGAAATGGCTCGCCAGGCAGCGCCGGCGGAAATTTCGAACAGCCTCCCGGCGGTATCGGTGACGGCTTCGGCTTGACGTCGCTGCTGCCGCCGACGGCACTGCAGTTCGGGCAGCCGGAGAACCGTGAGCTGTTTCCCTCGATAATCGACAGGCAGGTTTCAGTGGTGGCCACGTCACTGCTGACCCCGGACGAGGCGGCCAGCGAAACCGGCCTCGACGGCGGCCCGTCACAATCGCCGGGCAGTGACGCGCCGAGCGACGCGGAAACGTCCAGCATCGGAACGATCACCATCGACGCGCCGGACGGTATCGGCTCGATCGTCATCAACGGCGACACCGTGACCGGCGTCGGGCAGCAGATCCAGGGCCAGTTCGGCTACATAACGATCGTGTCCTTCGATCCGATCACCGGGGCTATCGAATACAATTACACGGTGACCGAGTCGGTCACCCATCCCGAACAAACGAACGGTTTCGACCCCAACGATACGGTTCCGGACAATTTCAGCATCACCGTTACGGATTCCGACGGCGATACGGCCAGCGCCACTTTTGCCGTCGCCATCATCGACGACGTGCCGACGGCGGTGGCCGATACCGACAGCATTGCGGCCGGCCAGTTCGGCCCGGCGACGGGCAACGTGCTGGTTGGCGGCACGGATGGAGCCGACGCTAATACGACGGACGGCGTTGCCGACACCAAGGGCGCCGACGGCGCCACAGTGGTTGGCGTCGCAGCCGGCGACACCAATGCCGACTCCTCCGGCTCGCTCGGTGTCCAGGTCCAGGGTACCTACGGCAAGCTGACGCTGGCCGCCGATGGCACCTACACCTATGTACGCGACGCCGGCACGCCCGGCGGCGTCAATGACGTCTTCACCTATACGATCAAGGACGGCGACGGCGACACCTCGCACACCACGCTGACGATCTCTATCGGCGACTCCACGCCGACCATCTCGATCCCGGTAGCGGGCGGCGCTGATACCACGGTCTATGAAGCCGGCCTGCCGGCACGCGGCGGCGAGCCGCAAGGCTCGAACGAGCCTGCAAACTCCGAAACGACGTCTGGCACGATCGGCTTCACTTCGCCGGACGGCCTGACGACGATCTC
The DNA here is from genome assembly GCF_003998155.1 of Mesorhizobium sp. M1E.F.Ca.ET.063.01.1.1. NCBI lineage: Bacteria > Pseudomonadati > Pseudomonadota > Alphaproteobacteria > Hyphomicrobiales > Phyllobacteriaceae > Mesorhizobium > Mesorhizobium sp. M1E.F.Ca.ET.063.01.1.1. Next base: position 3,113 of record NZ_RZSC01000461.1, on the reverse strand, counting down.
ACTGGGCGGCCATGCGCTGACCGGTGTGGCACAGACCTTCACCGTTGCAACCGGCTCACTGACGGCAAGCTACGTCTACAATGCAACGACCGGCGTCGGCACCATCAGCTATTCCTATACGCTCATCGACAACACCTCTGGCGACAACACCAGCGCCAGCTTCGCGGTGGTAGTGACGGATGCCGACGGCGATCCGGCACCGGCCGGCAACCTCATCATCAACATCATCGACGACGTGCCGACGGCGGTGGCCGATACCGACAGCATCGCAGCCGGCCAGTTCGGCCCGGCGACCGGCAATGTGCTGGTTGGCGGAACAGATGGCGCCGACACCAATACGACGGATGGCAATGCCGACACCAAGGGCGCCGACGGCGCAACGGTAGTCGGCGTCGCGGCAGGCGACACCAACGCTGATGTCGACAACGCCGCCACACTCGGCGTGCAGATCCAGGGCACCTACGGCAAGCTGACGCTGGCCGCCGACGGCACCTACAGCTATGTACGCGACGCCAACACGCCCGGCGGCGTCAATGACGTCTTCACCTATACGATCAAGGACGGCGACGGCGACACCTCGCACACCACGCTGACGATCTCGATCGGCGACTCCACGCCGACCGACACGATCCCGGCGCCCGGCGGCGCCGATACCACGGTCTATGAAGCCGGCCTGCCGGCACGCGGCGGCGAGTCCGCCGGTTCGAACGCTGCAGCCAACTCGGAGACCACCTCGGGCAGCATCGGCTTCACCTCGCCCGATGGCATCCAGACCGTCTCGCTCGGCGGCCACGTGCTGACTGGCTCCAACCAGAACTTCACCGATGCCACAGGCTCGCTGACGGCCAGCTACAGCTACAATCCGGCAACCGGCGTCGGCACCATCAGCTACTCCTATACGCTGGTCGACAACACATCGGGCGACAACACCTCCACCTCTTTCGCGGTCGTCGTCACCGACGCCGACGGCGACAGCGCACCGGCCGGCAACCTCATCATCAACATCGTCGACGACGTACCGACGGCGCATGCCGACACCAACAATGTCGCCGAAGGCGGCATCGTCGGCGGCAACGTGCTGACCGACGGCACGGATGACGTGTTCGGCGCCGACGGCGCGGCCGCCGGCGGCGGCGTGGTCGGCGTGCGCGCCGCGGGCGGCGATACCACCACGGCGGTTGTGACCGGCGTCAATACGGTGATCAACGGCAGCTTCGGCACGCTGACGCTGCAGGCCAACGGCTCCTACAGCTATGACGGCAATCCCAATGCGGTTCCGGCCGGCGGCGCCACCGACGTGTTCGTCTACACCATCATGGACGGCGACGGCGACCTGTCGACCACCACGCTGACCATCAATCTCACCGACAGCGGCCTGGCCGCCACCAATGAGGACGCCACCGTCAACGAGGCGGCGCTGGCGATCGGCTCCAATCCGGCGAGCACGGCCGAGACGGTGGCCGGCACGGTCGCCGACAATGTGTCGGGGGGCACCGGTCCCTATACCTTCACACTGGTCGGCAGCCCGACCGGCTCGCACGGCACGCTGACCCTCAACGCCAACGGCACCTACAGCTACACGCTGACCTCGCCGGTCGACGGCGTCGACGCCAACAACGGCACCAACACCGTCAACAACGTCGAGACCTTCACCTACCAGGCCACCGACGCCAACGGCAACATCGTCACCAACACCATCACCATCGACGTAACCGACGACGTACCGACGGCCATCACCCCGGCCTCCGCGGTTGTGGCAAACGGGGCAGGAGCGCCTGTGTCGTTCGATCTCGATATCGACGGGATACTGACGAACAATTACGGCGCCGACGGCGGAACCGTCATCTTCCCGTCGTCGCTCGACGGCACGGCAAGCGGGCTGACCTCCAATGGTGTTTCGATCGTGTACGACGTCTCGGCAGACGGCCACACGCTCACGGGTTTTGCTGGCGCCGTTTCTGTGTTTGTCATAACACTCGACCCGGCGACCGCTTCCTATTCCGTCGACATGAACGGAGCGGTGGACAGCGTAACCCAAGTCGACTTCAGCTCGGGGGGATACAACTTCGTCGGCGGAAACGGCGCCTGGGCCGGATTCATTCCGAGCACAGAAAGCGCCGGCTCACCGATCGATAACGACAGCTCCGACCTGCTTATAACCCCCGAGGTCAATGGAGCGCGCACCAGCACGATCAATTCGAGTGCGATTTCGGGCGGTGTTGGCTCTGGCAGTTCGGTCGGTTTGGACGGTGGCCTTCCGGAAAGCATGAGAGTGGATTTCGTGACCGACCTGCGCGGCGATCCGGCAGGGTCGGGCGGCTACAGCGACGCCACCAACCGCGATCACGTGTTCGATGCCCACTACACCGTCAACGGCTCGACCGCGACATTCACGGCCACCACCGGGTCGACGATCAGGATCACGGCATCCGATGATACGGACGGCAACAACGTGGTCGGCGATGGCGCTATTGACCACATCAATTCGGTCTCCATCGGCTACAACGGCGTGTTCCAGACCGTAACAGCTACCGCTCTCCTCGAGAGCTATACCATCAACGGCCATGTTTATACGGTACAGCTGAACGCGGATGGCAGCGTCAATATCGGCGGTGTCTACGGCACCTCCGGCGCCGGCGCGATCGGCACGGAAATCGCAGTCTTCACCAACGACGGCTACAATAGCCTTGAATACACCTATGTTTCGGGCGACACCTTCAAGGTCGGAGATTTCGGCGCAGCCGTCGCGACACATACGCCTGTGAGCTTCGACATTCCGGTCAGCGTGGTCGATGGCGATGGCGATATCGCCGGCGGCACGATCGGCATCACGCTGAGCCCAACGGGAGAAAACATTCAGAATTACTCGTCCTCGCTGGCCGGAGACCCTCACTCGTACACGTCGACGCTGGCAGCCCCGCATATTATCGGGTCGGACTTCAATGACACGCTGAACGGCGACAGCGGCAACAACGTGCTCTATGGCGGCGCCGGCAATGATACGATCATTGGCAACGCCGGCAATGACTTGTTGATCGGCGGTTCTGGCCAGGACACCATGACCGGCGGCACCGGCGCCGACACGTTCAAGCTCGACAGCCTCGGCATCAAGG
>NZ_RZSC01000460.1:0-4782 GCF_003998155.1 Mesorhizobium sp. M1E.F.Ca.ET.063.01.1.1 | reverse complement strand
CCAGGGCCCATCACCTTCACCCACGGCCTCAGACGCTTCAACGCCATCACAGACGGCTTCGTTCTGGCCTCGCAAAAATGAGCCCGAAGCAAATGTGTGCGCACGCTAGCCCACAAGGGGAGAAGGGGCGCTGTCGCGCCGGCGTCGATTCTTGCTGCAGCAACCAGTCACACGCGCGAGCGGTTCGCCCAGCCGAGGCCGAGCAGGCCGACCAGCATGGTGACGAGCCCGATATAGAGCCATTCCCGCTGGCCGGTCATGAAGCTGCCCTGGACCAGACCGAGGCCCTGCAGCGACCATAGCACGCCGATGCCGAGCACGATCAGCGCCAGCACATTCCTGATCAGTCGCATGGGCGAGGCCCTCTCCGAAAGTTGATCCTGAACGGCAATGGGAACGCAATAAAAGACCCGAAGGAAGCGAAGACGTTTCGCTCCATTCTACTTGCATCTTGATGGCCGATCTTGCCCGAGACATCCCGGGAATCGACCTGATGTTCATCAAGAATACGCCCGCTCAGGGTCCAAAATATCATGACAAACTGTTTCGCGGCGACTCCAAACGTGTGCCTTTGCCATGGAACCGCCAGACGATTGCCGCATTTCCCGCCTCAATCGGTACTTACGGCGGGTTGTCTATCAACGGAGCCCACCCCTAAAAGATGAAGAAAACCAACCGCACCGCGCTTGTCGCGGCAACGGTCGCGGCTGGCCTGATGGCCGGCGCCTCGACCGCCTCCTCCGCCGCCGCGCAATGCGGCCGCGCCTCCTGGTACGCCCTGCATTCCAGAACCGCTTCCGGCGAGCGCATGAACCCCGCCGCACTGACCGCCGCGCACCGCAGCTTGCCGTTCGGCACCAAACTCAAGGTCACCAACAAGAACAACGGCCGCAGCGTCGTCGTGCGCATCAACGATCGCGGCCCGTTCATCAGGGGGCGCGTGCTCGACCTCTCCCGCGGCGCCGCAAGCCAGCTCGGCTTCATCGGCTCGGGCCATACCGCGGTGTGCATGGCGCGAGTCTGATATGTCTGACATGTCCGGCAAGAGGGGCCGGACATAATTCTTACACGGTTCGGCAACGCACATTGAGCCGGCTTGGCCGTTCGAGGCGGATTTCCAACGCTTTGGACGAAAGAAGCATTGATCACTCGACGTGACGTATTGCATCGCAACAATATCTTGCTAACCTCGCCGCTAGACATTTGAGGCTCGGCGCTGCACGTCGTTGGGTCGCATGCAGAGCGGGGTTTTGATGTTCTATCAGCTCTACGAATTGAACCATGCGGTGCTGCAGCCCGCCCGCCTCTACGCCGACGCGGTGCGGCTTTTCTACTCCAACCCGCTCAATCCGGTTTCGCATACGCCGCTCGGCCGCTCGGTCGCGGCTGCCGCGGAACTCTTCGAGCGCACGACGCGCCGCTACGGCAAGCCGCAATTCGGCCTGACCAAGACGATGGTCGACTGGAAGACCGTCGACGTCACCGAAAAGACCGTCTGGTCGAAGCCTTTCTGCAACCTGCAGCGCTTCGAACGCTCGCTGCCCGCCGATCGCAAGCCCGACCCGAAGCTCCTGATCGTGGCGCCGATGTCCGGCCACTATGCGACGCTGCTGCGCGGCACGGTCGAAGCGATGCTTCCTCACGCCGACGTGCACATCACCGACTGGGTCGATGCCCGCATGGTGCCGCTGTCGAAAGGCAGTTTCGATCTCGACGACTATGTCGACTACATCATCGACATGTTCCATGCGCTGGGTCCAGACACCCATGTCATGGCGGTGTGCCAGCCCTCGGTGCCGGTGCTGGCGGCGGTGGCGGTGATGGAAAAGCGCGGCGACCCCTTTGTACCTTCGACCATGACGCTGATGGGCGGGCCGATCGACACCCGCCGCAACCCGACCGCGGTCAATCTTCTGGCCGAGGAGAAGGGCATCGGCTGGTTCCGCGACAACGTCATCATGCAGGCGCCCTGGCCGGTGCCTGGCTTCGGCCGCGAGGTCTATCCCGGCTTCCTGCAGCTTTCAGGCTTCATGAGCATGAATCTCGACCGCCACATCATCGCCCACAAGGACTTCTTCATGCATCTCGTGAAGCATGACGGAGACAACGCCGAGAAGCATCGCGACTTCTACGACGAGTATCTGGCGGTGATGGACCTGACGGCGGAGTTCTATCTGCAGACCGTCGACACGGTGTTCGTGCGCCACGCTCTGCCGAAAGGCGAGATGACCCATCGCGGCGAGGCCGTCGACCCGAGCCTCATCCGCAACGTCGCCATGTTCACCGTCGAGGGCGAAAACGACGACATTTCCGGCCTCGGCCAGACCCAGGCCGCTCACGACCTGTGCGTGAACATCCCGGCCGACTGGCAAGCCCACTACGTGCAGCCGGCCGTCGGCCATTACGGCGTCTTCAACGGCTCGCGGTTCCGGTCGGAGATCGTGCCGCGCATCGTCGACTTCATCGGCAGTTACGGCCGCCGGACCCGGGTGGCGGCGAAGCCGAAGCTGGTCCGCTCCGCCAAGAGTTGAGCAAGCGGCGCGAACCCGGCTTCCACCAGGAAACGCTCGACGGCTTTTCCGTTCGAAGGCTTTCTAAAACAACTGCTTATGGCGGCTAGGCGGTCCTGTCGAAAGCCGCACCGCCGCGGGCGGCTTCTGGCCTTCGCCAGGGCCCCTGTTGCGCAAGTGCCGCTGTCCGGACCGCGCGGGTAACCATCCCGTCAAACTCATCGCTGTCTCTAATTGACACGGACTGTAAATCGCCTTTAACGTTTCGTTAATAAAAGAACAGGGCGGACCGGGGGACAATGAACTCCTCACCGATGGCGCGGATGCTGCGTTTGTGTGCAGTCGCAGGGATGGCGATCTCTGCCCATTGGGCGGTGCCCGCATGGGCGGCGGGCGCCATGACCACCGGCGGTCTGACCTCGCAGCCGATCGGACACTATGATTTCTGCAAGGCGCAGCCCAGCGAATGCAACATCCGCCCGGCCAATCTCGCGCCGGCCACGATGACCAACAGCCTCTGGCGCAAGCTGACCGGCGTGACCGCCAGGGTCAACGCCGCAGTCAAGCCGATGAGCGATCTCGACAATTACGGCAAGGACGAGGTCTGGACCTATCCGGACAACGGCTTCGGCGACTGCGAGGACTATGTGCTGGAGAAGCGGCGCGATCTCTATCGCATGGGCATGTCGCTCGCCGACCTCTTGATCACCGTCGTGCGCAAGCCCGATGGCGAAGGCCATTCCGTGCTGACGGTGCGCACCGACAAGGGCGACTACGTCCTCGACAATTTGACCGACAAGGTCAAAGCCTGGGACGAGACCGGCTACCGCTATCTCAAGCGGCAGGCGATCGACAACACCGGCCGCTGGGTTTCGATCCGCGATGGCCAGCAGGTGCTGGTCGGTTCGGTGCAGTAGGACTCGGACTCGACGCATCCGAAGCGCGCCGCGTTGAAGCGATGCGCCTTGGTTACTTTCACCAGATATCGTAGGTCAGCGCCGCCCCTCATTGCCCTGCCGGGCATTTCTCCCCGTACAGTGACGGGGAGAAAGACGCCGTCATCGATGGTTTCGCCAATCATTCAACGCTGAACAATGGGCGCCAACGTCGCGGCTATCTCCCTTCTCCCCGTCACTGTACGGGGAGAAGGTGCCGGCAGGCGGATGAGGGGCGGCGCGATGTTTGCAATTAATGCATGTCGCCCAGAAGTGTGCGCGGTTCTGGGACAACGACATGCATCAAAACAAGGACTTAAAGCGCGTCGCCTGAATCCGTTTCAGCGCGATGCGCTTTAATGCCTGTCAGCCGCGCCGGCCGAGCGCGACGCGGACCGAGGCGGTGATGCTCCGAAGCTCAGCCTCGTCCAGCTTCTCGATGCTCTCGGCCAGCAGATTGGCCAGCTCGGTCGCGGCGGGCGAGAGACCGGACGTGTCGATCCTGACCCTTGGATGCGAGGTTTCGGCGAGGCGGGCCAGGTCCTCGGCATCGTCCCAGATGATGTTGAAATAGCCGATGATCTTCTGGATCAGCGTCCAGGTCGGGGCACCGCGGCGGCCGTGTTCCAGCGCCGACAGATAGGCGGCGCTGACGCCGATGGCCTGAGCCATCGCCTTCTGGCTGACGCCGCGTTCGGCGCGCAGCGCCCGCAGCCTTTCGCCGAACGGGGTCATGCCATCCCCTTGCTCATGACCGCATCCTCATGCGCGCGTGCGCCTCAGCCGGACATAGAGCGCGCCCGAGCCGCCATGGTTGCGGGCGGCATGATCATGGCTGGAGACCAGGTGCCGGAAGGCCGGCGTCGACAACCAATGCGGCACCGAGCGCCGCAGGATGCCGTCGCCGCCCGAGGACGAGCCCTTGCCGGTGATGACCAGCACATAGCGGATGCCGCCGGCATGCGCGCGGTGCAGGAAGCTGAGCAGCAGCGAATAGGCCTCGTCCTGCGTCATGCCGTGCAGGTCGACGCGGCCCTCGATCGGCAGCCGGCCTTTCTTCAGTTTTTCATGCGTCTGGTCGTCCAGCACATGCGAGACGTGCTGTGTCTTCGGCTTAGCGGCAACGGCCGAGACGCCGTTGACCGGCGCCGATGCCGGCACCGGCTTGGGCTCGATGACATCTGGAATCTCGATGGCGGCCTTGCCTTTCAGCGGCCGGGTCGTCCGCGCCACCAGGTTCCAGAGGATGCGGTCGTCCTCGCTGAGCTTGTCGTCGCGGCGGGTCACATGCGCCCCCGGGTGACCAAGCCGCGCGGAACCAGCGCGTAGAAATCGGC
>NZ_RZSC01000045.1:0-18589 GCF_003998155.1 Mesorhizobium sp. M1E.F.Ca.ET.063.01.1.1 | reverse complement strand
CTGGAACAGCTCGGCGTCTGGGAAGAGATCGCGCCGGAGGCGCAGGCGATCACCGAGATGATCATCACCGATTCGCGCGCCGCCGATCCGGTGCGCCCGGTGTTTTTGACCTTCGACGGCGAGGTGGCGCCCGGCGAGCCCTTCGCGCATATGGTCGCCAACCGGGAGCTCAACGGGGCGCTGCGGCGGCGCGCCGAAAAGCTCGGCATCGACATCATCGAGGGCATGGCCGTCAGCGGTTTCGACACCAGCGGCACCGGCGTCACCGTGCATCTGGCCGATGGCGCCGCGCTGAAGGCGCGGCTGCTGATTGCCGCCGACGGCGTCAACTCGAAGCTGCGCGACATGGCCGGCATCAAGACGGTGAAATGGGAATACGGCCAGTCCGGCATCGTCTGCACGGTGGCGCACGAGCGTCCTCACAATGGCCGCGCCGAGGAACATTTTCTGCCGGCCGGCCCCTTCGCCACGCTGCCGCTGAAACCCGGCAAGGACGGGACGAACCGCTCGTCGATCGTCTGGACCGAGCGCACGGAAGACGCGCAAAAACTCGTCGATGGTGAAGAGTTCGTCTTCGAGCACGAGCTGGAACAGCGCTTCAGCTTGAAGCTCGGCGAGATCCGCGTCGCCGACAAGCCCCGCGCCTGGCCGCTCGGGTTGACCCTTGCCCGCGCCTTCGTGGCGCCGCGCATCGCGCTGGCCGGCGACGCCGCCCACGGCATCCATCCGATCGCCGGCCAGGGCCTCAATCTCGGCTTCAAGGATGTCGCGGCACTTGCCGAAGTGGTGGTCGAGGCCGACCGGCTAGGCCAGGACATCGGCGCGCTCGACGTGCTCGAGCGCTACCAGCAGTGGCGCCGCTTCGACACGCTGCAGATGGGCATCACCACCGACGTGCTGAACCGGCTGTTCTCCAACGACATCGGCCCGCTGCGCGCCGTGCGCGACATCGGCCTCGGCCTTGTCGAACGGATGCCCGGGCTCAAGGATTTCTTCATCCGCCAAGCCTCGGGCCTGTCGGGCGACACGCCAAGGCTGCTCAAGGGCGAAGCGATCTAGCGTCTCACAATTGGCCGAGGCCTAACACGGCGTCGTCATCCACGGGCGGAGCGGGAGCGAAGCGGACGCGAAGACCCGAGGATCCATTCCGTGACTTTGATCGTAGGGTGCAGCGGAGCAGAATTCTGCATCGCTGCAACGCCTATAGGTAACGGAATGGATTCTATGGTCTGCGCCACGTCGCTTCGCTCCTTGCTCCGCCATAGAATGACGACGTGAGGGGCGTTTCGGCCAATCACGAAGGCAGGCGATCCGGCCGCCACAGCTTCAGCTCAATTCACCTCGAAACCCAGCTTCTGCCGCAACCTCAGCATCCGCTGGTCGGCGATCCGCAGCCGTTGCTCGCCACCCTGCGCCACGCGGTTCAGCATCCTGAGCAGATCGTTCCGCTCATGCGGATCGAGGCGCTCGCGCAGGAACGGCGCCAGCTTGTCGATGACGATCGTCGTGTCGTCGATCTGCGCGGCGGCCCATTTGGCGTAGACGACGGCCTCGTCGGTCTTTTTCCGGCTGTCCGCAATTCCAGCAATCACCTCCCGCAGCGCGGCCTCGCGCCCCGGCAGGATCGGACCATGTTCCGAAACGATCGCGGTGATCAGCGTCGCGGCCGCCACGACGGGGTCGTCGATCGCCGTCAGCGGCGAGAGTGCTGCCTGCTTGCGCAGCTTCTTGCGGCGGATGTTGCCCTGCACGCGCCCGACGACGTCAGCGACCTCGCGCGCGGCCTCGTTCATGGCCTTCATCCGGTACCACCAGATGGCCGCGGCGCCGAGCACGCCAAGGATAGCGATCAGGAAAGGCATGCCGAATTCCCCCGAAAACCCGGCAACGATAGGAGAAGTGTGGCATCGCTTCAACACGCGACAGTTGCGGCGATGAAGAAACTCCTAATGCATGTCGGCCAAAAGCGTGCAGCGGTTTCGGCCGGCATCCAGCAGGACAAAGGCCTGCGCAATCGCCACACGCTGGCATCATGACCCCGGTATGTCGTAGATGGCCCTGACTTCGACGGTGCCGAGCTCGGCGAGCGGAATCCCGGCGGCGATGTCCAGCGCCTCGTCGAGGTCCGCCGCTTCGATCATGACGAAGCCGAGCAACTGTTCCTTGGTCTCGGCGAACGGCCCGTCGGTGACGAGCTTCCTGCCCTTGCGCCGGCGCACGGTCTTGGCCGTCTTTACCGATTGCAGCGCCTGCGCCGCGATCAGGTAGCCCTTCTTTTCCAGTTCTCTGTCGTAGGCGAGCGAATCGGCGTCGAGCTTTGCCGCCTCGCCGCGCGACAGGGCGTGGAGCTTTTCTTCCTCGTGATAGACGAGACAAAGATATTTCATCGTGTTCTTCCCGTGATTGCGATAATGACATTCGCCGGGCAACGGCGGCAGCCGGCTGCCCGCCGGCGATCCGGCCCAGAGCAATTCCAGGAAAAGTGTGTAACGGTTTTCCGTCCGGAATTGCGTAAAAACAAAGGCTTAAGCTGAGCCGGCGATTCCATGAAAAGCTGAACCGGGCTACGAGCCCGGTATGTGGTAGACGGCGCGCACTTCCAGCATGCCGATTTCGGCAAGCGGGCTGGTCGAGGCGATCTCGATGGCCTCGTCGAGGTCGCAGGCCTCGATCATGACGAAGCCGAGCAATTGCTCCTTGGTCTCGGCGAAGGGACCATCGGTGACGAGCGTCTTGCCCTTGCGCCGGCGCACGGTCTTCGATGTTGTTGCCGATTGCAGCGCTTGCGCGATGATGAGGCGCCCGCTTTTCTCCAGCCCCTTGTTGTAGGCGATCGCTCTGGCGTCGAGCTTCGCCAGCCCTCCGCTGCCAAGCGCATGAAGTTCGGCTTCCTCACCGTAGACAAGGCAAACATATTGCATCTCTATCTCCTCTGCTGGGCCGGATCATAGGACGACGCGATCAAGCTGCTGCCAGCCAGGCTCGCTTGCGCTGCGGCATGGTCGAGCAGGCCGATGGCGAGCCCGATGACGGCGACAGCCACGAGCAGGCGGCCAAAGCCCGAAGGCGGCACCTCGGCCCAGTCGGTTTCTTGTCGGAACATTCTTTTGCGAGCGGAAAACAGCGTATCCATTTTGAGCCTCCATCCGGCCATCATTTGCGTGGCCGCCCACAGGACGGCCGGACCCCGGGCAAGTCGACATTTTTGCACATGCATTTTTTTGTCGTCCGATGGCGATACCGCGCGCCGGTGTGAAAGCGCGGTGGCCTTCACGCCGGCGCGCGCTATAGTTGGCCGGGCTTTGATCACGCTCAACCGAGGAGGATTTCATGGACCGCACCGCAAACGCCGTCTGGAAAGGCAATCTGAAAGAGGGCAAGGGCACGCTGGATACGCAGAGCGGGACCTTGAAAGGCACGCCCTATTCCTTCAAGGCGCGCTTCGAGGACGAGAGCGGCAAATCGGGCACCAATCCGGAAGAGCTGATCGCGGCGGCGCATGCCGGCTGCTACGCCATGCAGCTCTCGCACTTCCTGGCCGAGAACGGCACGCCGGCGGCCGAGCTCGACGCCAAGGCGGTGGTGACGCTGGTGCCCGGCACCGGCATCACCGGCAGCGCCATCACCCTGGTCGGCAAGGTGCCGGGCATCGACGCGGCGAAGTTCAAGGAACTCGCCGAAAAGGCCAAGGCCGAATGCCCGGTGTCGAAAGCGCTCGGCGCCATCAAGGTCTCGCTCGACGCAAGGCTGGGGTGACTGGCGTATTTATCTGAGCGGCAGCGATCCTTCGCGCTGTCCCGCCAGCATTTCTGGTCAGCTACCGCCCAGCGCCTCGATCTTTGCGCGCAGCGACGCGACCTCTTCCTCGAGCGCCTTCACTCGCGCTTCGAGATCGGAATCCGATGACGACGGTTGCCACGGCGCCGCAACCGCTGCCGCCGTCATTTCCACCGGTCCACTCAGCAGATGCACATAGCGCTCCTCGCGCTGCCCGGGCGCGCGTTCGAGCAGTTGCACCAGCGGCGGCCGGCGGCCGATCATCAGGTCGAGATTGTCGCGAAGCTCCTCGATCGAGGCAAAGCGCGCCATGCGCTCCGCGCGCGCCAGCAATTCATGCGCCGTCTGCGCGCCGCGCAACAGCAGCAAACCGACGATGGCGATCTGCGGCGTCGTCAGCGAAAAACGCTGCGCCATCAGATGCTCGTAGCGCTCGACGCGGGAAGCGAAGGCCTGGCGCACCAGGCCCTTCTGCTCGAGCGTGCTCAGCGCCCGCCTGATCTCCGTCAGCTCCAGCGCCATCACCGGCTCGCGCGCCGTCTTCTGGTTGGCGGCTTGATGCGCTCCGTTGAGCGTCAGCGGATAGACGTCCGGCGTCAGTTCCTTCTTCTCGATCAGAGAGCCGAGCACGCGCGCTTCGGTGGCAGAGAGGACGGGGAGGTCGGTCATGTGAGCTATCCTTTTGAGTCCGGAGGGACAGCACCCCCCTCTGTCCTGCCGGACATCTCCCCCGCAAGGGGGGGATCGGCAGCTTCAGCGCCGTTCGTCCATTCTTGCAACGTTGAAGATTAGCGAAAGCGGGAAAGACCGCCAATCTCCCCCCTTGCGGGGGAGATGTCCGGCAGGCCAGAGGGGGTGCGAAGGGTCGCGACAGCAACAATTTGCCGCTAAATCCTTCTCTCCACCATCATCTTCTTGATCTCGGCGATCGCCTTGGCCGGGTTGAGCCCCTTCGGGCAGGTCTGCGCGCAGTTCATGATGGTGTGGCAGCGATAGAGCCGGAACGGGTCTTCCAGATTGTCGAGCCGCTCGCCCTTGGCCTCGTCGCGGCTGTCGATCAGCCAGCGATAGGCCTGCAGCAGCGTCGCCGGGCCAAGATAGCGCTCGCCGTTCCACCAGTAGCTCGGGCATGATGTCGAGCAGCAGGCGCACAGGATGCACTCGTAGAGCCCGTCGAGCTTTTCGCGGTCCTCATGGCTCTGCAGCCATTCCGTCGCGGGCGTCGGCGAGACCGTCTTCAGCCACGGTTCGATCGAGGCGTGCTGGGCATAGAAATTGGTGAGGTCCGGCACGAGGTCCTTGATCACCGGCATATGCGGCAGCGGATAGACCTTCACCGCGCCGGAAATGTCGTCGCAGCCTTTGGTGCAGGCCAGCGTGTTCGAGCCGTCGATGTTCATGGCGCAGGAGCCGCAAATGCCTTCGCGGCAGGAGCGGCGCAGCGTCAGCGTCGGGTCGATCTTGTTCTTGATCCAGAGCAGCGCGTCGAGAACCATCGGCCCGCAATCGTCCATGTCGACGAAATAGGTGTCCATGCGCGGATTCTCATCGTCGTCCGGCGACCAGCGGTAGATGCGGTATTCGCGAAGGTTGGTGGCGCCCTCCGGCTTCGGCCAGGTCTTGCCCTGCTGGACTTTCGAATTCTTGGGAAGCGTGAGTTCGACCATTACCTGCGGTCCTTTCGGATGACGAGCTTCAGCCCGGACCAGATTTCACTGACGGCCGCGACCTTGACGTCGACGAGGTCGCGCTTGAGCGCCTCGGCGCGGATGACGCCCTCGGTGACGTCCGTCGGCACTTTCGATGCCTTCTTCGGCCAGGAAACCCAGACCATGCCGTCGCGCTTGATCGCCGTCTCGATGCCGGCAAGGCCGTCCTCGATCTCGGCGCGCTGCCGGGTGAAGGCATGCACGGCATCGTATTTCTGGTTCCCTGAGATCGATGACCATTCAGGAAGCCGATCGACCCCGGCAAACGCCACGGCTTCGGCCAGGTCGCCGAGCTCCGGCGGCAGCGCGATGAAGGCGGCGACCATGCCGTCCTTCAGGCCGAGCTTGGCCGGAAGGGACGTGCCGGAATATCCCGCGGCCGCCAATGCCATGGTCAGTACACCCTGGCCTTCGGCGCGATCTTGGCCGGGTTGATGCCGCCGTCTTTTTCCGGCAGCAGCGTGTCGGTATGCACCGGCCGGTAGGTGAGCGTCACCTTGCCGTCCTCGCTGACGCGGGCCAACGTATGCTTGCGCCAGTTGGCGTCGTCGCGATCCGGGAAATCTTCCCGCGCGTGCGCACCGCGGCTCTCCTTGCGCGCCGCGGCGCCATGGACCGTGGTGATGGCGTTCGCCATCAAATTCTCCAGCTCCAGCGTCTCGACCAGGTCGGAGTTCCAGATCATCGAGCGGTCGAACACTTTTATGTCCTTGAGCTCACCCCAGATCGCGGAAATGCGCTTGCAGCCATTGTCCAGCGAGTCCTGGGTGCGGAACACCGCCGCGTCCTCCTGCATCGCCTTCTGCATCTTTTCGCGCACATCGGCCGTTGGCGTCGAGCCGTTGGCATGACGCAGCCGGTCGAAGCGATCCATGATCTTTTCGACCGAAGCCGCGTTGGGCGAAGGGATCGGCGAATTGCGGTCGATCACCTCGCCGGCCCTTATCGCCGCGGCACGGCCGAAGACGACCAGATCGATCAGCGAATTCGAGCCCAGCCGGTTGGCGCCGTGCACCGAAGCGCAGGCGGCCTCGCCCACTGCCATCAGCCCTGGCGATACGCGATCCGGACTCTTCGCCGCCGGGTTGAGCACTTCGCCCCAGTAATTGGTCGGCACGCCGCCCATATTGTAGTGGACCGTCGGCAACACCGGGATCGGCTCCTTGGTCAGGTCGACGCCGGCGAAGATCTTTGCCGACTCCGAAATGCCCGGGAGCCTTTCGTGCAGAACGGCCGGGTCGAGATGGTCGAGATGCAGGAAGATGTGGTCCTTCTTCGGCCCGACGCCGCGGCCTTCGCGGATCTCCAGCGTCATGCAGCGCGAGACCACGTCGCGGGAGGCAAGGTCCTTGGCCGACGGCGCATAGCGTTCCATGAAACGCTCGCCCTCGGAATTGACGAGATAGCCGCCCTCGCCGCGCGCGCCTTCGGTGATCAGGCAGCCGGCGCCGTAGATGCCGGTCGGATGGAACTGCACGAACTCCATGTCCTGCAGCGCAAGCCCGGCACGTGCGGCCATGCCGCCGCCGTCACCGGTGCAGGTGTGCGCCGATGTGGCGGAGAAATAGGTGCGGCCATAGCCGCCGGTCGCCAGCACCACCATCTTGGCCGAGAAGCGATGGATGGTGCCGTCGTCCAGGTTCCAGGCGACGACGCCGGTGCAGGTGCCGTCCGGCTCCATGATCAGGTCGAGCGCGAAATATTCGATGAAGAACCGCGCGTTGTTCTTCAGCGACTGGCCGTAAAGCGTGTGCAGCATGGCATGGCCGGTGCGGTCGGCGGCCGCGCATGTGCGCTGCACCGGCGGACCCTCGCCGAAATTCATCATCATGCCGCCGAACGGCCGCTGGTAGATCTTGCCCTCTTCGGTGCGCGAGAACGGCACGCCGTAATGCTCGAGCTCGTAGACGGCGGCCGGCGCCTGCTGGACCATGTATTCCTGGGCGTCGATGTCGCCCAGCCAGTCCGAGCCCTTGACGGTATCGAACAGATGCCACTGCCAGTTGTCGGGGCCCATATTGGCGAGCGAGGCGGCGATGCCGCCCTGCGCCGCCACCGTGTGCGAGCGGGTCGGGAACACCTTGGTGATGCAGGCCGTGCGCAGGCCCTGCTCGGCCATGCCGAGCGTGGCGCGCAGCCCGGCGCCGCCGGCGCCGACGATCACGACATCGAATTTGTGATCGACAAAAGTGTAGGCGGAAGCCGTTTTGTTTGCGTCCTTGGCCAAGACTTCAGCCTCCGAATGCCAGTTTGAGCAGGGCGAAGAGCGAGGCGACGCCGACTGCTGCTGAGAAGAATGTGTTGAGGGCGATCAGCGCCAGCTTCATGCCTTCGCCATGCACGTAGTCCTCGATGATCACCTGCATGCCGAGCCGCATGTGATAGAGGCCGGAGATCAGCACCAGCGCAAGCACGAGCGCCACGAACGGATTGGCGAGCGAAGCCCGCACGTCCGCATAGCCGTGGCCGTTGACCGCGATCAGAAAGCCGACGAAGAACAGGATGAGCGGGATATTGGCAATCGCGGTCAGCCTCTGGCGCCAGAAATGGCCGGTGCCTTCGCGGGCCGAGCCCAGGCCGCGCACCTTGCCGAGCGGCGTGCGCATGTCGGTGTTCTTCGCGCTCATCAGAAAGCTCCCCGCGCCGTATAGCCGGCGATCCAGATCAAAAGCGTGAGCACGATCGAGCCGGCGAGCGTCGCCCAGGCGATCTTCGAGGCGGTGTGTTTCTCGAGCCCCGCTCCGGTGTCCCACACAAGGTGGCGCAGCCCGCCCAGCATGTGGTGCATCAGCGCCCAGGTGTAGCCGAAAAGGACCAGCCGGCCGAGCCAGGAGCCGAAGGCCCAGTCGACCCAATCGAACGCGGCCTGCGAGCTCGACGCCGCGATCAGCCATGCCGCCACCAAGAGCGTGCCGAAATACAGCGCGCCGCCGGTGATGCGGTGGATGATCGACATCGTCATCGTGATCGGCGGCCGGTAGATCGTCAGATGCGGCGATAGCGGCCGTTCACGTCTGGCGACTGCGTGGGTGGCTGGTGATTTGCTCATGGCTCCCCCAGTTCGGCGTCCCGGAGCCTCGAAGGGCGCGGCTTTTGCCGTCTCCATATATGGCTTCGGATAGGCGGTTTCTAATGCTCTTTTTGCACCGCGTCAAAGCCGGAAAATCGTTTTGGAAACATCATTTAGTCTGACAAAAGGCGGCGATTCCGCTTCAATCGATTAGCGCGCGATGCGAAGCCGGCGAAGTGCGGTATGCCGATGAAGATTGACCTCGTTACCGTCTGCAGGTGAGTGGCCTCGAACCCTTCTTCATGACCAGCGCTTCGCCCCCGTCGATCACGATTGCGTCATGCGTCGCCGCTTGGTAGCGGCTGCTCTGGTTGGCGGGCGACGCCGCAAACTCCTCGGTCCAACCATCCGGTCCTGCCACACGCAGCGACGTGCCGAGATTCTGGATGGAGATCATGCCGCCATTGCCGCATTTGTAGGTGGCCATGCCGATACTTGATCGCGGCACGGTAAGGTCGGTAGTGATCTTGGTCGCAGATGCCGCAGGCGTTGCCGATGCTGCAGGCGGTGCAGGTGCCGGAGACTCCGCGGGTGCGGTGGACTGCTGAGCCGAAGCAGGCGGGACCGCAGTCGATGCCGCTTTCGGCGCGCCGTCCTGGGACACGCAGCCTGCGGCAACGAGAAACAGCGGGATACCGAGCAACACCCGAACCCTGTGGCCATACGTCATGTGCTGCACCTTTCGTGCGCGGCACGCTAGCCACGCGGCACGGCAAGATCAAGTTCACCCCGAGTCAGCAGGTCGGGGCAGGCGAGCCGCTTGATGCCTGCGTGGCTTGGGCCTTCTCACCAGAATTAACCATATTCATTAAGATCCGGCACCGAAGGCGGTCCGCCTCTTAACAAAGGTTAAGAAAGGGTTAATTTCTGATTCGGACGAAGTCCGGGCCGTGGCCTTGAGGTCGCGCCGGTGAACGGAGGACAAAATGCGTTCGAATTCAGTGCTGGCTTGCCTTGCGGCGATTGCGGCGATGGCCGTCGCTTTTGCCACGCCGTCGGAAGCCGGCTTGCGCCACCACGACCGCGTCTATGCCGATTCCTTCGGCAATCTCGTCATCGACAGCGCCGCCGGCTACAAGCGCATCATCGTCGGCGAGGGCAGGCACGCCAAGGAGCTCTCGAACTTTACCGGTGCCGGCCAGCCCGACGTCATCTACGACTCCGACGATGCCGGCGCGCCGGGCTGCTACCAGCCGCCGGTGTTCGTGAAGGGCCGCTCCTATATGTACGGGCTTTCCGACGGCGAGATGCCCAACCTCAGCCCTTGCCGCTGAGCGCCTTGGCCTGCCGCACCACGAGTCCGGGCGATACGCGGACGCAGTCGCGGCCGGCATTCTTGGCCGTGTAAAGGGCCTCGTCGGCGCGCCGCAGGAGATCTGAAAAGCCCTCGTCCGCGGCAAGCTCGGCGACGCCGAAGCTCGCGCTGCAGCGACGATCGACGGACAGGCCGTCGATCGGCAAAGTGCCGAACGCGCTGCGCGTACCCTCCGCGAACAGGCGTGCGGCGGCAAGATTGGTGCCGGGCAGGATGATGGCGAACTCCTCGCCGCCGATGCGGCCGGCGACATGATGTTCGGCCGCCGCCTCGCGCAGCAGGCCTGCAAAGGTCTCGATGACGCGATCGCCGCTGGCATGGCCGTAGCTGTCGTTGATGGCCTTGAAGTGGTCCAGATCAGCAATGACCAGCGCCACCGGAACACCCTGGCGCACGGCGTCCCGCAAGGCGAGCTCGGCATGACGTTCGAAACCGCCGCGATTGAGCAGCCGTGACAGCGTGTCGATCTCCGATTTCGACGTCGCCTCGGCCAGCACGTCGCGCACCAGCAGGGCGAGCGCAAGCAGCGCCAACGCCAGGCCGAACACGGTGCCGAGCGACTGCGACACCAGCGCATAGCCCGTCTGCACGTAGGATTGCGGATCGGCGCCCCATCCTCCGAGCGCGCCGGCGATGAACGGCTTCGAAGCGAACTGCACGGCGCTCGCCGCCAGCACCGCCATCAGCGCGTAATCGAGCCGCCCGAGCCTCTGCCTGGACGAGAGAGAACGATGCCGAGGGCGGCAAACTGCATGGCGGCATAGGGAAGCTGATAGGCCATCATGCGGTTGAGCGAGTGGCGCGGCAGATCCTGCACCAGATAGACGGCGACCGAGGCGACAGCCAGGAAGAACAGCATCGGCGCCCAGGGTGGGGTCACGCCATATCTATAGGCAAGCCCGCCATTGAAGGCGATGGTCGCGCCGAGGAAGACGGCGAAGGCGACGACCACCGGCAGCCGGGCGTCGGCAAAGGCGGGGATGCTGAATTCGATGGCGAAATAGGCCATGCCGAGCCCATAGCTGAAGGCCAGCCAGCGCGCCGACACGCGCCCGACGTCATGGATGGCGATCGCCATGAAGGCCGTCGCCAGCAGCCCGGCGACGGACAGATTGATCATCAGGATGAAATCAGCGCTGCCCATGTTCCTTCGATGCCCCTCGGACAGAAAACCATCGACGGGCGAAAAAGCCGTTAACGCAGGCCGCTGATTCAGCCGACGCTGACCGCTGCTGGCACGAAGGCGGTTTCAGGCCGCTCGTAGGAGAGACGGACGCTGTCGCGGCCGTTCCTCTTGGCCTTGTAGAGCGCCTCGTCGGCGCGCCGCATCAGCGGCATCAGCCTTTCGTTGCCGGTGCGGGCGGCGACGCCGAAGCTCGCGGTCAGCCTGATGCCGGAGGGAAGCCCATCGACCGCGCCCGCCGAATAATAGGCGCGGATCGCTTCCGCGAACAACCGCGCCGAGGCGAGATCGCTGAGCGGCAGGAGCACGGCGAACTCCTCGCCGCCGATGCGGCCGGCAGCGCCCCGCGTACCCGTGGCAAAACGCAGCTTGGCGGCGAAATCGACGATCACCCTGTCGCCCGCCTCATGTCCGTGCCGGTCGTTGAGCGCCTTGAAGTGATCGAGATCGGCAAGCACCAGAGCGACGGGGGATCCTGTTTTGGCGCATTGATCAAGCAGCAACGCTGCCCGTTCCTCGAAGCCCCGGCGGTTGAGCAGCCCCGACAGCGGGTCGGTATGGGTTTCGGCCTTCAAAGCCTTCATCACGTCGAGCGCCGCCGCCGTGAACAGGCAGAGCGCCGTCAAGAGCGATAAAAGCGCATGCGAGAGCAGCGCCGTCGTCCAATAGGACGAGCCGTAGAAGCCATCATAGCTCGGGAACGGACCATGCGCGATGACGACGATCAGGGTACGGGCGATGAAGTTCAGCCCGGAAAGCAGCGACAGCACGAACAGGATTTTTTCGGTCGGCCCATTGTTGCGCACGGCCCTGAGCTCGGCGGCGACCAGCAGGCTCAAGGCGCCGAAACCGAAATTCATGGCAAGCACGCGCCAGGTGAGATCGGGCTGGACGAACATGAACCATGCGAAAGCGGCGAGCCCGCCGCCGGTCATGATGCCGATGCCGATATAGGGCACGCGCCGACCGAAGCGCGCGACGATGGCGCTGGAAAGGCAGCATGCGGCGATCGTGAAGCATATGTTGGAGATCAGCTTGGTCGCCACGACGCCGACCGGAAGCGTGAAATATTGCAGCAGGAAGCCCGAGGCCGACAGGCAATAGCTCGCCGCCAGCGCCGCCAGATACGGGCGGTGGCGCTGATAGAACCACAGCACGAGGAACGCGGCGCCAAGCGCCAGCGCTATCGTCGGGTTGAGCAGCGCTATGAGCAGACCGGTGTCCAACGGACCGTAACTTTCCCCAAACTTACCCTGGGGAGATGCTAGTCCGGAAGCGCAAACAAGCAGTTAAGCGGAAGCTGACGCAGGTGCAATCTTGCTTCGGCCTAAAGCATGTCTCCCGAAAGTGGGAGCCGGTTTCGGGACCAAGACATGCGTAAAATCAAAAACCTAAAGCGCACGGAGCGAATCTGAAAGATCGCGACGCGCTTTAGCGTGAAAAACCCCGAACCGCGACGCGGTCCGGGGTTCGGTGACGGGATAGCCGCGGTGTCCTATTTCCAGTCGCGGATGTCGACGAAGTGGCCGGCGATCGCCGCCGCCGCCGCCATGGCCGGCGACACCAGATGGGTACGGCCCTTGAAGCCCTGCCGGCCCTCGAAATTGCGGTTCGAGGTCGAGGCGCAGCGCTCATGCGGCTTCAGCCGGTCGTCATTCATGGCCAGGCACATCGAGCAGCCCGGCTCGCGCCAGTCGAAGCCGGCGGCGACGAAGATCTTGTCGAGACCCTCGGCTTCCGCCTGCTCCTTGACCAGTCCGGAGCCCGGCACGATCATCGCGTTGACGCGCGGATTGACCTTCTTGCCCTCGACCACCTTGGCGGCGGCGCGCAGGTCCTCGATGCGGCCATTGGTGCAGGAGCCGATGAAAACGCGGTCGAGCGCGATGTCGGTGATCTTGGTTCCCGGCGTCAGCCCCATATAGTCGAGCGCGCGCAGCTTGGACGTGCGCTTGTTCTCGTCGGCGATATCGGCCGGATTGGGCACGGAGCCCTGCACCGAGACGACGTCCTCGGGCGAGGAGCCCCAGGAGACGATCGGCGGCAGTTTTTGCGCGTCGAGCACGACCACCTTGTCGAAATGCGCGCCTTCGTCGGAATGCAGCGTCTTCCAATAGGCGAGTGCCGCATCCCATGCCGCGCCCTTCGGCGCGCGCGGCTTGTCCTTGACATAGGCGAAGGTGGTCTCGTCCGGCGCGATCAGGCCGGCCCGCGCCCCGCCCTCGATCGACATGTTGCAGATCGTCATGCGGCCTTCCATCGACAGCGAGCGGATCGCTTCGCCGGCATATTCGATGACGTAGCCGGTGCCGCCGGCGGTGCCGATCTCGCCGATGATGGCAAGGATGATGTCCTTGGCGGTGACGCCTTCCGGAAGCTGGCCGTCGACACGCACCAGCATGTTCTTGGCCTTGCGCTGGATCAGCGTCTGCGTCGCCAGCACATGCTCGACTTCCGATGTGCCGATACCATGCGCCAGCGCACCGAAAGCGCCGTGCGTCGAGGTGTGGCTGTCGCCGCAGACGATGGTCATGCCGGGCAGCGTAAAGCCCTGCTCCGGGCCGATGATGTGGACGATGCCCTGGCGGACGTCGTTCTCGGAGTAATATTCGATGCCGAAATCCTTGGCGTTCTTGGCCAGCGCCTCGACCTGGATGCGGCTTTCCTCGTTCTTGATGCCGAACTTGCGCTCGGGCGAGGTCGGCACATTGTGATCGACCACGGCCAGCGTCTTTTCGGGATGCCGGACCTTTCTGCCGCTCATGCGCAGGCCTTCGAAGGCCTGCGGGCTGGTGACCTCGTGGACGAGGTGGCGGTCGATATAGAGCAGGCAGGTGCCGTCGTCCTGGCGGTCGACGACGTGGTCGTCGAAAATCTTGTCGTAGAGGGTGCGCGGTGCGCTCATGTGCGTAAATCCGTCGATTTCGAAAATGGGAAAAGCTGGCCGGGACTTTGAAGCCGGCAAAGCGATTGGGGTCAGTCGGCCTCAGCTAAGTCGGCTGGTCAGCGCGCCGCAGACGCGCGCGGCAAATCGCGACGGCAGGCGCTTTCTGTCCTGCAGCACGAAACCCTTGTAGGCCGGATCGCCGAATAGCTCTTCCATGGCGGGGTAAATAGCAATGTTTTGGCTTTTCGGCAATTGGCGCGACGCCCCCTTCTCCCCTTGTGGGAGAAGGTGTCGCCGAAGGCGACGGATGAGGGGTGTTCCAGGGAACGCCAACGTCTCACTCCGCTGGAACACCCCTCATCCGTCTCGGCGCTATCGCGCCGATCCACCTTCTCCCACAAGGGGAGAAGGGAAGGCCGCGCTCACAGCACCTCGAACACAAGCGTCTTCACCAGCGCCTCCGGGTCGCCGATCGCGTAGCAGCGGAACCACGGGCTTTGCTCGACCAGCCGCCACTTCCTCGCCTGCGTGAGATCGTCGAACACAGCCTGAAATCCGCCGCTCTCGAACACCTGGTCGCGCACGGTGAAGATGGCGTGGCCGCCGCTCTTCGTGACGCGCACCAGCTCGTGCAGGCCGGAGGCAGGCGCGTGGCCGATGGTGAAGACGCCGGTCGAGAAGAAGGCGCGGAAATGCCTGTCCGGCCAAGGCAGCGGACCACCGAGCATCGCCTTCTTCAGCTCGCTGTAGGCCTGGCGGCTGCCGGCGAGCTTCAGCATGTCGTCGGAAAGGTCGAGCCCGGCGATATCGCCATAGCCCAGCGCCTTCAGCGACGGCCCCGACAGGCCGGTGCCGCAGCCTGCATCGAGCAGTGGGCCATCGCCCGTCGGCACATGGCGAGCCACCCAGGCGGCGATGAGGAAGGGCAAGAGATAGCCGAGCGAGGCGGTTTCGCTGTCATAGGTCGCCGCCCATTCGGCATAGGCCTTGGCGAGCGCTTCCGGCGTCTCGGCCGAATAGACGGAGTCCAGCGCCGCATCGGCCTTGTCGAAATTCATGGATCGGTTCCTCCTCACCGGATGCAGGCCGTGCAAAAGCGCGGCGGCGCGGGAAGACGGCATGCGTCCGGCAACGACAAACCGGGATCGTAGCGCGGTCTTCGCCGGGCCGCTATGCCTCGTTCTGCCGGCGCAGCCGCTGCTCCAGCGCTCGCAGCGCCAGCGACAGGCCGACGGTCAGGATGAGATAGATGTAGGCGACGATCGAATAGGTCTCGAAGAAGCGGAAGGAACCGGCGGCGTAGACCTTGCCCATCTGGGTGATGTCGGCGACGCCCAGCACCGAGACCAGCGAGGAATCCTTGACCATGGCGACGAAGTCGTTGCCGAGCGGCGGCAGGATGGTGCGGATCGCCTGCGGGAAGACGATCAGCCGGAAACGCTGCACGCGCGTCAGGCCGAGCGCTTTGGCGGCTTCGATCTGACCCTTCTCGACCGACTGGATGCCGGCCCGGAACACTTCCGAGATGAAGGCCGAATAGCCGATGGTGAGCGCCATGATGGCGCGCCAGAGCAGTGAGACGTCGCGCACCAGGAGTTCGCCCATCAAGCCGGCGCTCTGCAGCGGCGCCGTCAGCGCGTTCCACGCCGCGACGAAGGCCGGCGCCCCGGCAAAGGCGATCCAGAACAGGAGCACCAGGATCGGCACGCCGCGGATGATCTCGACATAGAAGCGCGCGACCTGCCGCAGCCATTGCGAACCGGACAATGCCATCAGCGCGATGCCGAGGCCAAACGTCGAAGCCAGCGCGAAGGCGACGACCGTGACGAAGATGGTGATGCCGATGCCCTTGGCGACCGTGGCGAAGACCTGGGCGTAGAGGTCGCTCGCGGCGATCGCCAGCGCCGCGATCAAGGCGAGCACAAGGGCGGCGGCCAGCCACCAGGGGAACTCGGATTTGGCGGTGGAGGTTGCGGCGGGCATCAGGCGGCGTCGACGGCATAATTGTTAATGCCGCGTTCCGGCACACCCCCCTCTGCCCTGACGGGCATCTCCCCCGCAAGGGGGGAGATCAGATGTCGCTGCGGCTTTCGCCAATAACCGACGTTGAGGGAAAGGCGCCGTGGATCAAGCTGCCAATCTCCCCCCTTGCGGGGGAGATGTCCGGCAGGACAGAGGGGGGTGGGAAGGAATGAGGCTTTCGCGGCTTTCCGCCCGTAGCCGTTGCGCACCGCCCGCGCCAAAACGAGCTACTGCCCCATCTTGTAATCAAGGAACCACTTCTTGTTCAGCGCATCGAGCGTGCCGTCGGCTTTAAGCGCGGCGATCGCGGCGTTGACCGGCTTCACCAGGTCGGAGCCCTTCGGGAAGATGAAGCCGAAATCCTCGGTGCCGAGCGGCCCGCCGATCAGCTTGAGCTTGCCCTCCGAAGCATCGACATAGCCCTTGCCGGCGGTGCCGTCGGTGAGCACGACATCGACGTCGCCCGACTTCAGCGCCTGCACGGTGGCGCCGAAAGTCTCGAACAGTTTTATCCGCGGGTTCTGCTCGTTGCCGTCGAGCACGCTGTAGACGGCGGTGTAGAAGGGCGTGGTGCCGGGCTGGGCGCCGATCAGCCCGTCCTTGAAGGCGCCGAAGCTCTTGGCGTCGGTGAAGCGGTTCTCGTCGCCGCGCACCAGCATGAACTGCTCCGAACGCATATAGGGGTCGGAGAAGTCGACCTTCTCCTTGCGGTCTTCCTTGATGGTGATGCCGGTCATGCCGATGTTGTACTGGTTGTCGGAAACCGCCTGGATCATCGCGTCCCAGGAGGTGTTCTGGTACTCGACCTTGAAGTTCAGCCGCTTGGCGATCTCGTCCATCGCGTCATACTCCCAGCCGATCTGCTTGCCAGTCTTCTTGTCGATGAACTGCAGCGGCGGATAGGCGTTTTCGGTCACCACCACAACCTTCTTGCCGCCGAGATCGGGCAGCGCATCGGCGAGCGCCGCGACGGGCGCGAGAAGGCAGGCCACCATGGCGGCCAGCAACAGTTTCGACTTGGTCATGACAAACTCCCCGAATGTGATTGGCCGCGCAATCCTCGCGCGCCAGGACAAGGCGCCGACTTTAGCTTTCCGCAAGCGCCTTGCAAGCCGATCCGCTGCGACGTTCCGCGCCTACATGGATTCCATTGCTTCCGAAAGATGAATTCTAGAACGGACGTTGCTGCGATCAGTCCTGATCGGCGGCGGCCTCGCGCAGTCCGGCGACCAGCCGGGTCAGTGTGCCGTGCAGGGCTTTGAGCTCGGCGCGTTCCAACGGCATGCTGCAGGCAAGCGCTGCCTGAACATCCTTCATGTTCGCGCGCAGCGCCTGGCCTTTTGCCGTCGGCTCGACCAGCACCCGGCGTTCGTCGGCGCTGTCGCGCCGGCGGGTGACGAGGCCGCCCGCCTCCATCCGCTTGATCAGCGGGGTCAATGTCGCGGAATCCAGCCCCAGCGCCTCGCCAAGCTCGCCCACCGTCATCGGCGAACGCTGCCACAGCGCCAGCATCGCCAGATATTGCGGATAGGTGAGGCCGAGCGGATCGAGCAGCGGCCGGTAGAGCTTCGTCATCAGCCCGCTTGCCGAATAGAGCGCGAAGCAGAGCTGCTGGTCGAGACGCGGAACGGCGAGCGCCCCGGCGGCGGTATCCGCCGGGGCGTCGCTGGGCCTGGTTTCGAGCTTCGTCGTCATGCCGCCTTTGCCGCGAGCGCCACCGTGGAAAGCGCCACATCGATATTGCCCCGGATGGCGTTGGAATAGGGGCAGACCTGGTGCGCTTCCGATACAAGCGCTTCCGCGCCCGCCTGATCAAGGCCTTTCGTTTCGGCAGCCAGCGCGACGCCGAGCCTGAAGCCTCCCTGGTCGTTCGGATAGAGGCTGACCGTTGCCGTCACCGCCGCATCCTGAAGCGGCAGCTTCTGCTTTCGCGCAACGAAGCGGATCGCGCTTTCGAAGCAGGCGGCATAGCCGGCGGCGAAAAGCTGCTCCGGATTGGTTGCGCCGCCCTGCCCGCCGAGTTCCTTCGGCATCGCCAGATCGAGTTTGAGCAGACCGTCGCTGGTCTCGGCATGACCCGCGCGGCCACCGACGACGCGAGCCTGGGCGGTGTAGAGTGCTGACATCTTTGTCTCCATTTATCTTGTGCACGATTATTTAGTGTACAAGATAATAGGATGTCAAGGGCGCCGGCGCTGGAATCCTTTGGGGCAGAAATCGGAACCGCTGGCGGGACAGCACCCCCCTCTGGCCTGCCGGCCATCTCCCCCGCAAGGGGGGAGATCGGATGTTCCGCGACTTTCGCCAATTGTCGACCTCCACGGGAGGACGCGGCGCCGAAGCTGCCAATCTCCCCCCTTGCGGGGGAGATGTCCGGCAGGACAGAGGGGGGTGTGAAGGAACGCGACGCTGCTTGCCCGGGAGGTCGAGCAGACCCGTGGTCAAAACGAAAAAAGGCGGCCGAAGCCGCCTTTCCGAAACGCGTCTATCGAAAAGCCTTACTCGGCCGAAGCGGCCTCGGCAGCCTTCTTCTCGGCGGCGTCCTGCGCTGCCTTCTCGACGGCCAGCGCCTCGGCGGCGGCGACCTTCTCGGCCTCGATGCGGGCGCGCTCGGCGTTCAGAGCGT
>NZ_RZSC01000459.1:0-4786 GCF_003998155.1 Mesorhizobium sp. M1E.F.Ca.ET.063.01.1.1 | reverse complement strand
CCTACAGCCCGCTCGGCACCAATCCTGCCAGCCAGTCCGCCGATCGCTTCGCCATGTCCACGGTCGCGTCAGCCGCGCGGCCGAGGTCGGTTTTGACCACGGCATAGCCGGTCTTGGTGCGGTAGAGCACGGCGCTGCCACCGTCGACCGCAGCCTCGAAGGCGACCGGTCGCGCGGCCTCCGTCTCGCTGGCCGTCACCGTTCCGCCAACCGCGACGGTCGGGCGATGGCTGAGCTCGGGCGGCAATGGGGCGATGGTTTCGACGACGCCGTTCGTCGGCTTCAGCTCCGGCCCCGACGCTTTCGCGGCGAGTTCCGAGGTCGATGCCGAACCCTTGGTGCGGCAGATGCCGGAAACCAGCGGGCGGTTGAAGTTGCGCTGATGCAGCATCTGGCTCTTCATCGCCGCTTCGCAGTCGGCGATCGTCGCCCATTTGGCGGGCGTCTCGCCGATATATTCGCAAAGCTTGGCGTCGCAGTCGCAGCCGACGATGGTCATGGCGACAAGGGCGGTCTTGATCACGGTCTTGTCCCTTTGAATTCGTTCCAAGGCTGATCAATCGCCGGGGAACAAGGCGGGATTTGGCCGCATTTGTGAATTGTGCATGACCACATGTTACGGAAGGTTGCTTGGCTTGCGACTGTGGCGGGAAAGCATCAATTGCAGGAAAGCGGCAGCCCAAAAAGACAGTCGGCGCTGGGATTTCTCCCAGCGCCTCCCTGTCAGATCAGGAACCAGTCGCGGCAGCAACTCCCAAAAGGTGTCGCGCCAGGCTGGCCTTGATTTTGACGGTCCTGCCAGTCGCCACCCGAGGGGCAGCGCCCGTTCCAGACCACGCCGATCTCCACCCTTGCGGGCTTCCCCGGCGCGCCATCGAAGGTTTCACCGCCTTCATGGCAGCATCGGTCCGCCGTCGGCGTTCGCACGCTTTCCGCGGCCCCGCCGACATCCGTCCCTCCAACAGGCGAACCTGCTCTCGATCCGGGTCGTGCGGGCCTCAGGAAATCCGCCTTGCGCTTTGCCTTTCGGCGAGGCGTTCGGTAGCCGCCTGAGATGGGTTCAATGTACGCCGGGTAAGGGCTTTGCGAAATGCCCGCCAACCTGTGGATAGCGGGATTATCGGGGACCGATGCGACAAGCCTCGGAATTTGCCGGCCAAACCCCTTAGACAGCCTGCCCCCGTATTTCTGTCGCCCTAGGACGATGGAGCCTTGCCCCGCCCGCCGGCCCGCGTTTCAATGCCGGCAAAGGACTGGGGCATGTCATTGCCCGAAGCCGCCGTATGCTTTTAGGCAACTTGCCTCGGGGGAGGTCAGATTGAAGGTCGGGGTGGTTCTCAATCCGATTGCCGGAGGCGGCAAACTCAAGCGGCGTTGGCCCAGGGTCGCCACATCGCTCAGGAAGCATTTCGGCGATTTCGATCTGCGCGAGACACAGACCAGCGGCGACGCCGAGCGGCTGGCGATCGACCTGGCGGTCGACGGCTGCGACCTGGTGATTGCCGCCGGTGGCGACGGCACGGCGAGCGAGGTGGCTGACGGGCTGCTGCAGGCAGAGCATGAGACCGGCCGGGCGAGCGAGCTCGGGCTGCTGCCATGCGGCACCGGCATCGACTTCGCGCGCGGATTGGGACTGTCGGATGAAATCGAGGCAGCGCTAGCGCGCATCGCCGGTGCAAGCCCGCGCAAGGTCGATGCCGGGCGCGTCACCTACATCGACGACCACGGCGCGCTGGCCAGCCGCCATTTCATCAACATCGCCAGCCTCGGCCTTTCAGGCGCCACGGATCGCGCCGTCAATTCCGACAAGCGCAAGGGCAGGGTCTCGGTCAAGGCGCTGTTCTTCTGGCGCACGGTGCTGGAGTTCCTCCGCTACCGCTTCCAGGACGTCAGGATCACCATAGACGACGGCGAGCCGGTCGAGGCCCGCATGGCGCTGGTGGCGGTCGCCAATGGGAAGTTCTTCGGCGGCGGCATGATGATCGCGCCCGACGCCGAGCTCTCGGACGGGCAGTTCGACATCGTCATCGTGCGGGCGGCGAACAAGCTCGGGCTGATCCGCGACATCCGGCTGCTTTATGGCGGGCGTCACCGCAACCATCCAGCGATCACGATCCTGCGCGGTCGCAAGGTGCTGGTCGAGCCGCTGGGCGATGCGGAGAAGAACGGGGCGCTGGTCGACATAGACGGCGAGTCGCCGGGCCGGATCCCGGCGACTTTCGAGATCCTGCCCGGCGCGCTGACGCTGAGATGTTGAATCAACGTCCTCCAGGACAGATTCCGTGAGCGCAGCCAGGCTCTTGAAATAGCTGGCGAAAAATTTGCCGACTATTTTCCCAGCCTGGCCGGGAAGCCCGGGGCGCGGAGTTCCGCTCCGACTGCATCCTCGAGCAGCTTGACTATCTGCGTCGACCAGGCGTCCCCGCCATAGGCCCGCTTGCCCTCTTCAAAGATGGCGTTGACGCGGGCGGCGAGATCGAGCGGCACGCCGAAATCCCTGCCCATGGCAAGCGCGAAGCCGAGATCCTTCAGCGCAAGGTCCATGGTGAAGCCAATGTCGTAGGAGCCG
The DNA here is from genome assembly GCF_003998155.1 of Mesorhizobium sp. M1E.F.Ca.ET.063.01.1.1. Lineage (NCBI taxonomy): Bacteria > Pseudomonadati > Pseudomonadota > Alphaproteobacteria > Hyphomicrobiales > Phyllobacteriaceae > Mesorhizobium > Mesorhizobium sp. M1E.F.Ca.ET.063.01.1.1. The sequence goes on along the minus strand of NZ_RZSC01000459.1, from coordinate 2,217 downwards.
TTCAGCACCAGCTGGCTTTCGGTCTCGTGTACGAAGCTGTTGCCGGAGGAGGCGACGATCGCATGATAGGCTTGGGCGAGGTCGAGCCCGCCTTGCTTGGCCAGCATCAACGCTTCGCCGGCGGCGACGAGATGGACGAAGGCGAGCATATTGGTGATGACCTTGATCACGGCCGCCGAGCCGACCGGCCCCATGAGGAAGGACTTGGCGCACATCGCTTCGATCGCCGGCCGGTGCCGCTCGTAAAGCGCGGCATCGCCGCCGACCAGCGCAGTGATCCTGCCTGCCGCCGCCAGATGCACGCCGCCGGTGACCGGACATTCCAGCGTCTCGACGCCCTTCGCCGAAGCAAGCGCCGCCAGCCGCAGGATCTCGTCGCGGCCATTGGTCGACATCTCGATCCAGGTGCCGCCGGCGGGCAGGCCATCGAGCAAGCCGTCGGGGCCGGCGAGCACCGCTTCGCTGACTTTCGGGGAGGGCAGGCAGGTGATCGCATTGCCGGCGCGCGCGGCTGCTTCGGCAGGACTCCTTGCCGCCGTGCCGCCGAGCGCGACAAGGCGCTCGACAGCCGCCGGATCGCAGTCGAAGACGGTGACGGCAAAACCGTTGCGCAGCAGGCTGGCGGCAAGGTTGCCGCCGAGATGGCCGAGGCCGATGAAGGCGTAGGCGAGGGTCACGGCATCAGCGGCGTCTGCATCATCTGCAGATGCAGGTCCTTGCCGCTATAGGGGTACGCGTCGCAGACCTCCTCGTTGAGCTCGACGCCGAGGCCGGGTTCCTTCGACGGAATGACGTTGCCGTCCTGCCACTCGATCTTCTTCTTGAGCAGCGTGGCGTGAAACCCGTCCCACTGCTTGAGCGATTCCAGGATGAGGAAGTTGGGCAGCGTCACTGCAAGCTGGATGTTGGCGGCACCGACGATCGGCCCGCAATAGCAGTGCGGCGCGACCTGGATGTGGTAGGCCTCGGCCATGGCGGCGATCTTCTTGGTCTCGAGAATACCGCCTGAGCGGCCAAGGTCCGGCTGCAGGATGGTGGCGGCGCGGTTCTCGATGACGCGGGCGAATTCGAATTTCGTCGTCAGCCGCTCGCCGGTGGCGATTGGAATGGAAGTGCCGCGTGCCACTTGCGCCATCACCTCGGGCATGTCCGGCGGCACCGGCTCCTCGAACCACAACGGGTCGTAAGGCTCGATGGCGCGGGCCAGCCGCAGCGCGCCGGAAGCGGTGAACTGGCCATGCGTGCCGAACAGGATGTCCGCCCTGGTGCCGACGGCCTCGCGGATCGCCTTGACCATGCGCGCCGAAAGGTCGATGTCGATGAGGCGCGGCTGGTGGCCGTCATAGGCGGTGTAGGGGCCGGCCGGATCGAGCTTCACGGCGTTGAAACCCTGCTCGACATATTCGAGCGCGCAGGCGGCGGCCATGTCGGGATCGTTGTAGACATTCTGGCCGCGCGCATCCTCGGAATGGACGCTGCCGGCGTGCGGATAGAGATAGGTATAGGAGCGCAGCGTCTCGTGCACCTGGCCGCCGAGCAACTTGTAGACCGGCTTGTTCGCCTCCTTGCCGACGATGTCCCAGCAGGCCATTTCGAGCGCCGAGAAGCAGCCCATGCCGGAGACATCGGGGCGCTGGGTGAAGCCGGACGAATAGACGCGGCGGAAGAGGTTCTCGACATCGTGCGGATCGCGGCCGACGAGATAGCGCTCGGCCATGTCCTCGATCATCCTGGCCGTGACATGCGCCGAGAAGGTCGCGTTGTAAGCCTCGCCGTAACCGACCACGCCCCCATCGGTGGTGAGCTTGACGAAGATGAAATACTTGCCGCCGATGCCCGGCGGCGGGTTGCCGACAACCCAGGTCTTGACGTCGGTGACTTTCATTTCCGATCCTCCAGAACCAGCTCGGCGCCTTTCCATCCGGTGAGGATCGAAGCGGCGTTGGTGTTGCCCGTGATATTGTCGGGAAAGATCGACGCGTCGATGACGCGCAGACCGCTCAACCCGTGCACCCGAAGCCTTGGATCGACGACGGCGCGCGCGGCGTCCGGAGCCATGCGGCAGGTCGACACCGGGTGATAGACGGTGCCCGAACGTTTCCTGAAATCCTGAATCAGATCGGCGTCGGAAGTGATTGACGGACCAGGCAGAACCTCTTCCTCGATGATGTCGGCCATGGCCGGCATCGAGGCGATCTTGCGCACGAACTTCACCGC
>NZ_RZSC01000458.1:0-4792 GCF_003998155.1 Mesorhizobium sp. M1E.F.Ca.ET.063.01.1.1 | reverse complement strand
GGGATAGCCGACCGCCTTGACGTCCGGATGGTTGAGCAGCGCCGCCGTGATCACCGGAATGGCAAGGTTGGGATCGGACGCCCATTCGCCGCTCGGCGGCGAGGAGAGCTGGATGACCTCGACACCCGCTTCCTTCAGCGCCGCGACTGTGCCGCGCTCGCGCGCGCCGCGGTTCTCGTTCTCGAACGGGCCGATCATGATCGCCTTGTCGCCGGCCTTGAGCTTGCCGAGCTTGAAGGCCTCGGCGCCGAGCGCGCGGCCCTGCTGTTCCTGCTGCGCGCCGACATAGCCGCCGCCGAACGCCGCCACCACCTTCGGCACCGGCACGTTCTGGTACATCATCTTGATGCCGTCCTTATGCGCCTGCTCGGCCAGCGGCATGATCGCGGCGTCGCCCGGATGGCCCATCATGGCGATGCCGTTCGGCTTGACCGCCACCGCCTCGCGCAATTGCTGCACCATCTTCTCGACGTCCCACTGGGAGAAGATGTAGTCGACTTTCGGTCCGAGATCGGCGGCCGCCTGCTTGGCGCCATTGTAGACGATGGTGCCGAAGGCGTCGCCCTCGGCGCCGCCGACGAAGAAGCGGACATGGACGTCCTTGCACCATTGGGCGTCAAGCGCCTTTGCCGGCAAGGTGGAAATCGAGGCGCAGAGCGCCGTGGCGGCCGCCACGACGGTCGAGCGTAGAACAGTCCTTCTGGTCGTCATGCTCATGCACGTTCCTCCCTTTTGTTCCCTCGCGATCAAGGGCTTCGACAGTGATTCGGATCGGCCGGCTCCTCCCGCCGGCCGGCACTCAAACCGGATTGGGCAGGTAGCTGTTCCCTCCCCGACATTGCTTCAGATAGTCGAGCGCGCGCACTTGGCCGGTGATCTCGAGGTCGCCGCGATAGACCGGGTCGTGCCAGCCTTCGATGTCGATGGCGCCCTTGTAGCCGGCCAGCCGCAATTCGCTGATCACGCGCGTCCAGTCGCTGTCGCCGAAGCCCGGCGTGCGCATCTGCACGAAGGGCAGGCGGCCGAACACGCCGTGCTCGCGGATCACGTCCCAGCGCACGGTCGCGTCCTTACCATGGACATGGAAGATGCGTGGCGCCCATTTGCGGATCTGCGGGATCGGGTCGATCAGATAGACGAGCTGATGGCACGGTTCCCATTCCAGCCCGAGATTGTCGTTGGGCAATTCGTTGAACATCAGCTCCCAGGCATCCGGGTTATGCGCAATGTTCCAGTCGCCGCTCGCCCAGTTGCCGTCCATGGCGCAATTCTCGAAGGCGATGCGCACGCCCTTGTCGGCGGCGCGCTTCGCCAATGCCCCCCACACTTCTCGGAAGCGCGGCAGGCTGTCGGTCAGCGGTTTGCCGCGGATGCGGCCGGTGAAGCCGCTGATCAGCGAGGTGCCGAAGAGGTGCGCATTGTCGATCACGGTCTCCCAGGCCGCGAGCACGCCGCGATCGGTATCGCCGCTCTCCAGCGGATTGCCGAAAACGCCGATCGAGGAAACGGTCACGTCAGCATCGCCGATCGCCTCGTGGATCTCTCCAGCCAGCCGCCGCAGATCCTTGCCGCCCAGCGTCTGCCAGAAGAAGGGCTGGATGCTCTCAAAGCCGAACGGCAGGATCTGTTTGATGTAGGCGGCCGGGTCGTCGAGATTGGCCCGCACCATGGTGCCGATCCTGATATCGAGAAGCGGGTTTGGCATCGTCATCCTTCCTGGGTCGCGATCGCCACGCGCCGTCCGGTCTCCGCGCTTTCGATGGCGCCGAAGACCATGGCCAGGCTCTTGATGTTGTCGGTGCCGCGCGTCTCCGGCTCGGTGCCGGTTTCGATCGCGCGCATGAAATCCTGGATGATGCCGAGATGGCCGCCCACCCGATCAGCGGCGTCGAGCGCCGGCACATCGATCGGCTGCGTCTTGTCGATGATTCCGTCGCGGCCGGACGCAATCACCTCCGCCTTCAGCCCGTCATGTCCGTCCCACAACAGGCTGCCGCGCTCGGCGACGATGCGCCAGCTGCCTTCCCAACTGGTGCGGAAGCCATCGGCGCACCAGGAGCCGGCATAGGTGAAGACCTTGCCACCGCCGAGGTCGAAGACGGCGCTCGCCGACGAGCCCTGCCGGTACCAGGAACTGGCCGGCTCCCACTCCTGGCAATAAACGCTGGCCGGCTCGCCGGCGACCATGTAGCGCGCGGCGTCGAAGGTGTGGATCGCCATGTCGAGTAGCAGTACATGCGCCATCTCCTCGCGAAAGCCGCCGAAATGCGGCGCGATGAAGAAATCGGCATGGATGCTGGTCGGCTTGCCGATGGCGCCGGAGTCGAGGAAGCGTCTGATCCGTCTGACATTGGTGACATAGCGCCGGTTCTGGACGACCGCGTGGATGCGGCCCGCGCGGCGCGCCGCTTCGACGATGGCGCGCGCGTTCTCGGGGCTGTCGGCCAGCGGCTTTTCGGTGAGCAGGTGGCAATGATGGGCAAAGGCCGAAAGCGCGACCTCGCGGCGTGCCGCCGGAACCACGACATCGAATACGGCGTCGGGCTTCGTCTCATCGAGGACGGCGTCGAGGCTGGTGCCGACGATTGCGTTGGCGAGTTCGTATTCGCGCGCCCTCGCCTCAGCCCGCGCCGCATCGAGATCGACGAGGCCGGCAATGGCGAGCCCCTCGATCTGCCTTGCGGCATCGAGCCACTGCCTGCTCATGGCTCCGCACCCGACCAGGACGACCTTCATCATCCAGCGCTCCTCCTCCGCTCGGCCCCTCCAGGCCGAGTGTCACGGCAATCCACGGCATCACCGTAAACGTTTTTCCGTAAACGTTTACGACAACACACCCGATAGCGTAGAATGTCAATCACCTGCTCGCGAAAATCGACATCCACTGCTTGGCCTGAAGGGCGGCCGGTGCTAGCGAAGACAGGGGGAGAACCGGCCTTGGCGTCCAGCATCCACGATCTCGCGCGTCACCTGAACATTTCGATCGGCACCGTGTCCCGCGCGCTGAACGGCCGCGCCGATGTCAATGCGGAGACGCGCCAGCGCGTGCTCGAGGCCGCCAGGAAGCTGAACTACGCGCCCAACCAGTCCGGCCGGAGTCTGAGGAAAGGCGCCACCCATTCGATCGCCTTCATGCTTCAACCGCATCCCGGTGACCAGCAATATGGCGAGCCGTTCTTCATCCCGTTCCTGACCGGTCTGCAGGCGCGGCTCGCCGAGTATGACCTAGATCTGATGGTCGTCATGGGTGAGCCCGGTCAATATCAGCAGGAGAGGCTGCGCCGCGTGGTTGAGACGCGCCGGGCCGACGCGGTCGTGTTGGCCAATACACGGCGGGAAGACGATCGGATCGACTATCTCAGCAAGGCGGGCCTTCCCTTCGCCACGCTTGGCCGAAGTCAATCCGGCGGCGACACCTATCCTTCGCTTGATATCGATTTCGAGAGAGCGGGTGATGAAGCCGTCGACCGGCTGGTCGCGCGGGGCCACCGCCGCATTGCCGCCATCCGCCCTTCGCTTGATCTCAACTTCGGCTACCTGTTCCTCGACGGCTACCGCAGGGCGCTGAAGAGGCACGGCATCGAAGTCGACCCCAGCCTGATCGCCGACGGCTTCATCAACGAGGCCGGCGGCTACCAGGTGACGCCGCGCGTCATGCTCTCCAAGGACAGGCCAACGGCGATCATCTTCAACAATGACGCCATGGCGCTCGGCGGCTGCAAGGCACTGGCCGAGATGGGCATCAGGCCCGGCCACGACATAGCGGTGATCGTAATCGTCGACACGCCGCTCTGCCGCTACTTCTCGCCGGCGCTGACCGCCTTCCGTCCGTCGCTGGAGCCCATGGGCCGGCGGCTGGCCGAGATGCTGCTGGCCTCGCTCCCCGCCTATGCCGGCCCGGAGGGACCGCGAACCATCCGCGAGGTCTGGCCGCTGGAGCTGATCGCGCGGGAAAGCGATTGATCGCTTTTCCCTTCTCCCCTTGTGGGAGAAGGTGGCCGAGCGAAGCGAGGTCGGATGAGGGGTGCTCCGGCTTGGCATCGCCTTATTTCTTCCAGCACCCCTCATCCGTCTCGGCGCTGACGCGCCGATCCACCTTCTCCCACAAGGGGAGAAGGGGGAAGTGCACCCCTCTTGTCACGCAACCATCACGTTCACGTCCTAGACCGTTCGACGGCCGCCGCATCGCCGATGCCGCGCTCTTTCAGCCATGGCCGCTCCGCTCGTCACAAGGGGATATTTCATGAAGCGTCTTACCCGAACCGTCGCGCTCGGCGCGGCACTTGCTCTGTTCACCGCCCTCACCCCGGCGCTCGCCGACGGTGTCGCCTACGTCAACAAGGGGCTTGTCGGCGTCGGCCGCATTCCGGCCGGCCAGAAGGACAAGTTCGGCGAGACTTTTGGTTCCGGTTCCGGCATGTCGATCGACACCAAGTCCTGGGCGCGTGACGGCGCCGGCTACAAGGGCTCGCTCTGGCTGCTGCCCGATCGCGGCTATAACGTCGAAGGCACCACCGACTATCGCCCGCGCCTCAACACCATCTCGGTCGAGCTGACCCCGACCGCTCCGGGCGCCGCGCCCGCCGCCGGACAGGAACAGTCGGGCGTGAAAGTGACGCTCGCGGATACCATGCTCTTGACCGACGACAAGGGCGCCGACGCCACCGGCCTCGATCCGCTGAACGGCGTGCGCCCGGCCGCCGGCGACATGCCGATGCTGCCGCAAGCCGACAACGGCAAGCTTTCGCTGGACGACGAGGCGATCGCACGCCTGCCCGACGGCACCATGTTC
>NZ_RZSC01000457.1:0-4796 GCF_003998155.1 Mesorhizobium sp. M1E.F.Ca.ET.063.01.1.1 | reverse complement strand
GTAATAGGCAGCAAGGTTTTCCGCATCGCGCGCCTTCAACCCGACGCGTGAGACGCTGACCGGGGTGGTCGCGGCAAAGGGCAGTTCACTCATCAAACTCTCCGTTCGGGCGGCATCTGACGGGCTCCGATTGGAGGAGCCCCGTGCCACGATCATCTGTTCTTGTCTCCTGCATGAGATCGTCGATTGAGATCGTTCACACAAGATGGAAAGAATCGAACAGGTTGTTCACACTTGTGATCTACCGCGCCCCACAGGCATGGTTGCATGAGGCAAGGCCGCTCGCTACATCCGCGCCATGAAAGTCAGAGACGCAGATATTCTCATCGTGCCGGGCTACACCAATTCCGGCCCCGAGCACTGGCAGACCCGCTGGCAGTCGAAACTGTCGACGGCGCGCCGGGTCGAACAGGCCGAATGGTCGAAGCCGGTGCGCGAGGACTGGACGGCAAGCGTGGCCAGAGCTGTCAACGAGGCCGATCGGCCGGTGGTGATCGTCGCCCACTCGCTGGGCGTCGCGGCGGCGGTGCAGGCTATCCCGCAATTCCAGAAACCGGTCGCCGGCGCCTTCTTTGTGGCGCCGCCCGATGTCGCAAATCCTGAGATAAGGCCAAGGCACCTGATGACCTTCGGGCCCTATTCGCGCGAGGCGCTGCCCTTCCCGTCGATCGTAATCGCCAGCCGTAACGATCCGTTCTGCGCCTTCGACGTCGCCGAGGATATCGCCGCCGCCTGGGGGTCGCTGTTCATCGACGCCGGCGAGGCCGGCCATCTCAACGCGGACTCAGGCTTCGGGCCATGGCCCGAAGGCTCGATGACCTTTGCCAAGTTCCTGACCGAACTGAAGGAACCTTGAGTTTCTTTTGTTCGGCGGTTCAGGAGCCGATCGAATCCCGCATGCTCTTCAACAGAGTCTTCGCGCCCAGCGAAATCAGCGTGTGGTCCGAACCCATGGCGAGCAGCCGGTAGCCCATCGACACGACGCGGCCGGCAATGGCCGGCTCGATGACGTAGATCGCGGCATGCTTGCCGGCCTTGCGCGTCCGTTCGGCGATCGAGGCGACCGTCTCCATCATGCTTTCCAGCGTCGAATTGACAGTGGTGCCGTTCGACCAGGCGATCGAGAAATCCGACGGGCCGACAAAGATGCCGTCGATGCCGGGCGTGTCGAGGATGCCGTCGAGCGCCTCGAACGCGGCCCGCGTCTCGACCATGGCGAAGGCCATGGTGCGCTGGTTCGAGTCGCGCAGCCATTCCGCATGATCGCCCTTGCCGTGGCGCGGAAAGGCATAGGTCGGGCCCCAGGAGCGCTCGCCCATCGGCGGATATTTCATGGCGGCGGCGAACAGCCTGGCATCGGCCACCGAATTCACCATCGGTGCGATCACCGCCTCGGCGCCGAAATCGAGCGCGCGGCTGGCCATGTCGAAACGGCCGACCGGAATGCGCACCAGCGCCGGCTTGTTGGCGGCAAGCACCGGCACGAGGCCGCGCAGCACGCTGTCCTCGTGATGGCCGCCATGCTGCATGTCGAGCGTGACGGCATCAAAACCCTGCTTGGCGATGATTTCGACCGTCAGCGCGTCCGGTACTCCGGACCAGGCGGTGAACAGCGTTTCGTTGGCGGCCAGGCGGGATTTGAGCGACATCGGAACTTTCCTTGTTAACAATCCGCAGTTTTCAGCCGGAAACGGCGGCAAGGCAAAGAAAAACCGCCTGGCTGAGCCGGGCGGTCGATTGGTCCAGCTAGAGCATGATGCCGAAAAGTGTGAAGCAGTTTTCGGACGATACCATGCTCATGAAGGTTCAGGCGTTCTTGATCTGCTCGATCGCCTGCGCCATCAGCTCATCCATGGTGCGGCGGATCTGATGGTCCGACTGGTTGACGCCGGCCGCGTCGAAATCCTTGCGGATCTTGCGGAAGACGTCGTGGTCGCCGGCTTCCTCGATATCGGAGACGACCACCTCCTTGGCATAGGTTTCGGCATCGGCGCCGGTTTTGCCGAGCTTTTCGGCGGCCCACAGGCCGAGCGCCCTGTTGCGGCGCGCGGCGGCCTTGAAGCGGAGCTCCTCGTCGAAGACGAATTTGCGCTCGAAGCCCTCTTCGCGGTCTTTCATGCTGCTCATGACGTCCCTCCGGTCAAATCGATTCGCTTGGCGATGAATATGTGTGCTTACCCAGCACAAACCAAAAGGCTGCCGGCCGGTCAATACGCTACATCGCATGCTGCGCTGCGGCATTTCAGTCCTGAAACCGGTTGATCGGCTGGATTTGCCGATTGAGCAAACATTACGATTGCTATAGACACCGGCATTGAACGCCACCGTCGCCGCAACTAATTTAGGCAGACGGACAGGAACCGGTCGCTTGCCGCCTGCCCGCCAATCCAGAGAAAAAAATCAGATGAAAAATCGCCGCCGCATTTACGAAGGCAAGGCCAAGATCCTCTATGAGGGACCTGAGCCCGGGACGCTGATCCAGTTCTTCAAGGACGACGCCACCGCCTTCAACAAGAAGAAGCACGAAGTGGTCGATGGCAAGGGCGTGCTCAACAACCGCATTTCCGAGCACATTTTCAACCATCTGAATCGCATGGGCATCCCGACCCACTTCATCCGCCGGCTCAACATGCGCGAGCAATTGATCAAGGAAGTCGAGATCATCCCGCTCGAAGTGGTCGTGCGCAACGTCGCCGCCGGTTCGCTGGCAAAGCGCCTGGGTATCGAGGAAGGCACGGTGCTGCCGCGCTCGATCATCGAGTTCTACTACAAGGCCGATGCGCTCGACGATCCGATGGTGTCGGAAGAGCACATCACCGCCTTCGGCTGGGCAAGCCCGCAGGAGATCGACGACATCATGGCTTTAGCCATCCGCGTCAACGACTTCCTCTCCGGCCTGTTCCTGGGCGTCGGCATCCAGCTCGTCGACTTCAAGATCGAATGCGGCCGGCTGTTCGAGGGCGATATGATGCGCATCGTCGTCGCCGACGAGATCTCGCCCGATTCCTGCCGGCTGTGGGACGTCGCGACCCAGGACAAGCTCGACAAGGACCGCTTCCGCCGCGATATGGGCGGGTTGGTCGAGGCGTACCAGGAAGTCGCCCGCCGTCTCGGCATCATGAACGAGAACGAGCCGCCGCGCCCCACGGGGCCCGTGCTTGTCGCCTCTTCCGAGTCGCCGAAAGGCCTGAAGCACTGATTAAGCGGCCTGCCGGCAACGGCAGGTCCGCCGCCCCGCACCAGGATCATCCAGGAGTATTGATGAAAGCCCGCATTACCGTGACCCTCAAGAACGGCGTCCTCGACCCGCAGGGCAAGGCGATCGAGCACGCGCTGTCAGGTCTGGGCTTCGACGGTGTCGGGCAGGTGCGGCAGGGCAAGGTGTTCGACATCGAGCTCACCGGCACCGACAAGGCCAAGGCCGAAGCCGATCTCAAGGCCATGTGCGACAAGCTTCTGGCGAACACGGTGATTGAGAACTATAGTGTGGCCATAACCTGAGGTTGTGCTAGAGAGGCCGATGGCGGAAGTCACAAACGAGTTGATTTACGCGCTTTTGAAGCGTGTGGATCAGCAACGCGGTGAGCTTTCCCAGGACTTCTCGGAGGTCAAATCTGAGCTTGGGTTCTATCCACGGGCACATCATTGCCACTGCGGGTGATGTGAAGAATATCCATGGCATGCTCGCCCGTTGCGACGATCGGCTCGACCGTATCGAACATTTCCTAGATGGCGCTTAAGACAACCGCCACATTGTAGAGCCCATGAACTACGAAGGTAAGCAGAAGGCCTACGAACACCAGCATCGAGAATGTCCATGGCGGCTTCTTCAGCCTCTGATTCACTGCGCCGTACTTTGAGCGAATTGCTAGTATTTCAGCGCGAAGCTGTGGATTTTCTGGCAACTCATCGTAATTTCGACGGAATAGTATCGCCCGAAAATATAGAAGCTCCATAAGAATGAGCATCCAGGAGCCGAAAGCAAGCCAGACACTCATCACGTAGAGACGAATGAAATTGGTGTTGTGGCTTTGCACACAAGCATCGACAAAACTCAAACGTCGCCCGAAAGATCTGCGACTTGTGGAGCTAAGCCAAAATCCATCGTCATTCATCGCAAACGCGAGCAACAAGAGCAGGAACGCCAATGTTGCCAGGAGAAGCTTGAGGTACCTCGACCTGTTGGGGGTGTCGGTGATGGCGGCGACACCCATCGCAATCGCAAGCCCCGAAAGCACGAGACAGGTCGCCAGTGCATACACGATCTGTGCCATAATTAGATCTGCAAAGGACGAAGAGCATCGGCCGAGATCGGCTTTCAAAGAAAATGTCTTTGAGAATGCCGTCGCAAAAGTGGCGTCCGCCTGGGAGAAGAACGCATATACAAATGCGGAAATAAGCAGAACAATTGCCCCGGCGATCCCAGAGGCCCAGCGTCGATCGTCGAACTTCAGTTCCCAGCCGCTTTTCAAGTGCGTCGCCCAATTCAACGCGCCAAATAGCTTAAAAGCCTTAACCTTCGCTTGACCCGCAATTGCGCTGCCGGTACGCCAAAGTTGGATACGCCTCTTGAGTCAATTGGACATCCCATGAAATCAGCCGTCGTCCTCCTGCCTGGCCTCAACCGCGACCGCGACATGATCGCGGCGCTGACCAAGATTTCCGGGCAGGCGCCGGCGACCGTCTGGCAGACCGACACCGAAATCCCCGACGTCGACCTGATCGCCATCCCGGGCGGCTTCTCCTTCGGCGACTATCTGCGCTGCGGGGCGATCGCCGCGCGCATGCCGGTGATG
>NZ_RZSC01000456.1:0-4800 GCF_003998155.1 Mesorhizobium sp. M1E.F.Ca.ET.063.01.1.1 | reverse complement strand
AGCATATAGATGTAGCCCATCGTCACCTTGCGATCGAACGGCTCGCCGGTGCGGCCGTCATAGAGCTGCGACTGACCGCTGGTGTGCAGGCCAGCCTGCTCCAGCATGGTGTTGATGTCGGCCTCGTGCGCGCCGTCGAACACCGGGGTCGCGATGGAGACGCCGCGGCGCATCTGCTCGCTCAGGCGAATGATGCTCTCGTCGTCATACTCGCGGATCGGCTCGTTGCGGTCGTTGGAAGGCATGAAGCTTTCCAGCGTCTTGCGCAGCGGCTTGATGTCGCCGCCGGCCTTGTAGGCGTCGATCAGCTCGCCGATCTTCCTGCCCATGCCGGCGCAGGCCCAGCCCAGATGCGTCTCCAAGATCTGGCCGACATTCATGCGGCTCGGCACACCCAGCGGGTTGAGCACGATATCGGCATGCGTGCCGTCCTCGAGGAAAGGCATGTCCTCGACCGGAACGATGCGCGACACGACACCCTTGTTGCCGTGACGGCCGGCCATCTTGTCGCCCGGCTGCATCTTGCGCTTCACCGCCACGAAGACCTTGACCATCTTCATGACGCCCGGAGGCATTTCGTCGCCGCGCTGCACCTTCTCGACCTTGTCCATGAAGCGCTGCTCGAGCGCCTTCTTGGAGTCGTCGTACTGGCCGCGAAGCGCTTCGAGCTCGCTCTGGAGCTTCTCGTTCTCCACGGCGAACTGCCACCACTGCGAGCGCGGATACTCGTCGAGCGTGTCCTTCGACAGCTTCGAGCCCTTCTTGAAGCCCTTCGGTCCGGCGATCGCATCCTTGCCGACCAGCATGTCGGAAAGGCGCGAATAGACGTTGCGGTCGAGGATCGCCTGCTCGTCGTCGCGGTCCTTGGCCAAGCGCTCGATCTCCTCGCGCTCGATCGCCATGGCGCGCTCGTCCTTCTCAACGCCGTGGCGGTTGAAGACGCGCACTTCGACGACCGTGCCGAAGGTGCCCGGAGGCATGCGCATGGAGGTGTCGCGAACGTCGGAGGCCTTCTCGCCGAAGATGGCGCGCAGCAGCTTTTCTTCCGGCGTCATCGGGCTTTCGCCCTTCGGCGTGATCTTGCCGACCAGGATGTCGCCCGGCTGCACTTCCGCGCCGATATAGACGATGCCGGCCTCGTCGAGGTTCTTCAGCGCTTCTTCCGAAACGTTCGGAATGTCGCGCGTGATTTCCTCCGGTCCGAGCTTGGTGTCGCGGGCCATGACCTCGAACTCCTCGATGTGGATCGAGGTGAAGACGTCGTCGGCCACGATGCGCTCGGAGAGCAGGATCGAGTCCTCGTAGTTGTAGCCGTTCCAAGGCATGAACGCGACCAGCACGTTGCGGCCGAGCGCCAGATCGCCGAGCTCGGTCGACGGACCGTCGGCGATGATGTCACCCTTGTTGACCCGGTCGCCCATGCGCACCAGCGGACGCTGGTTGATGCAGGTGTTCTGGTTCGAACGCTGGAACTTCATCAGCCGGTAGATGTCGACGCCGGACTTGCCAGGATCGAGATCTTCCGTGGCGCGGATGACGATACGCGTCGCGTCCACCTGGTCGACGATGCCGCCGCGACGGGCGCCGATAGCGGCGCCCGAGTCACGGGCAACGACCGGCTCCATGCCGGTGCCGACGAACGGGGCCTCGGCGCGCACCAGCGGCACGGCCTGACGCTGCATGTTCGAGCCCATCAGCGCGCGGTTGGCGTCGTCGTTCTCGAGGAACGGGATCAGCGCCGCGGCGACCGACACCATCTGCTTCGGCGACACGTCCATCAGGTCGACGTTCTCGCGCGGCGCCATCATCACCTCGCCGGCGTTACGGCAGATGACGAACTCGTCGACGAAACCGCCGTTCTTGTCGAGCTCGGCGTTGGCCTGCGCGACGTGGTGCTTGGCCTCTTCCATCGCCGACAGATAGACGACTTCGTTGGTCAGCTTGCCGTTGACGATCTTGCGGTACGGGCTCTCGATGAAGCCGTACTTGTTGACGCGCGCGAAGGTGGCGAGCGAGTTGATCAGGCCGATATTCGGGCCTTCCGGCGTCTCGATCGGACAGATGCGGCCGTAATGCGTCGGGTGCACGTCGCGCACCTCGAAGCCGGCGCGCTCGCGGGTCAGACCGCCCGGTCCAAGGGCAGACAGGCGGCGCTTGTGGGTGATCTCCGACAGCGGGTTGGTCTGGTCCATGAACTGCGACAGCTGCGAGGAGCCGAAGAACTCGCGCACGGCGGCGGCCGCCGGCTTGGCGTTGATCAGGTCCTGCGGCATGACCGTGTCGATCTCGATCGAGGACATGCGCTCCTTGATCGCGCGCTCCATGCGCAGCAGGCCGACGCGGTACTGGTTCTCCATCAGCTCGCCGACCGAGCGCACGCGGCGATTGCCGAGATTGTCGATGTCGTCGATCTCGCCCTTGCCGTCGCGCAGCTCCACCAGCGTCTTGACCACGGCCAGGATGTCTTCCTTGCGCAGCACGCGCACGGTGTCCTCGGCCTTGAGCTCGAGGCGCATGTTCATCTTGACGCGGCCGACGGCCGACAGGTCATAGCGCTCGCTGTCGAAGAACAGCGAGTTGAACATGGCTTCGGCGGTCTCGAGCGTCGGCGGCTCGCCCGGACGCATGACGCGGTAGATGTCGAACAGCGCGTCCTGACGGCTCTCGTTCTTGTCGACGGCCAAAGTGTTACGGATGTAGGCGCCGACATTGACGTGGTCGATATCCAGGATCTGGATCTCGTCCTCGCCGGTGCCGAGCAGCACTTTCAGCGTCTTGTCGTCGATCTCGTCGCCGGCCTCGAGGAAGATCTCGCCGGTGGCGTAGTTGACGATGTCCTCGGCCAGATAGTTGCCGAGCAGGTCCTCGTCGGTCGCCTTGATAGCCTTGAGGCCTTTTTCGCCGAGCTGGCGGGCCTGGCGGGCGGTGATCTTCTTGCCGGCCTCGACGACGATCTCGCCGGTGTCGGCGTCGACCAGGTCGCCGACGGCCTTCAGGCCGCGGAAACGCTCGACATTGAACGGGATGCGCCAGTGGTCGCCGGCGCGCTTGTAGGTGATCTTGTTGTAGAAGGTCGACAGGATCTCCTCGCCGTCCATGCCGAGTGCCATCAACAGCGACGTCACCGGAATCTTGCGGCGGCGGTCGATGCGGGCGTGCACGACGTCCTTGGAATCGAACTCGATGTCGAGCCAAGAGCCGCGATAGGGGATGACGCGCGCGGCGAACAGAAGCTTGCCCGACGAGTGCGACTTGCCCTTGTCATGGTCGAAGAAGACGCCCGGCGAGCGGTGCATCTGCGAGACGATGACGCGCTCGGTGCCGTTGACGATGAAGGTGCCGTTCGACGTCATGAGCGGCATGTCGCCCATGTAGACGTCCTGCTCCTTGATGTCCTTGATCGACTTCGCACCGGTGTCCTCGTCGATATCGAACACGATGAGGCGCAGCGTCACCTTGAGCGGCGCGGCATAGGTCAGGTCGCGCTGACGGCATTCGTCAACGTCGAATTTCGGTCCTTCGAACTCATACTTCACGAATTCCAGCATCGAGGAGCCGGAAAAATCGGAGATCGGGAAGACCGACTTGAAAACGGCCTGCAGTCCCTCGTCAGGACGCCCGCCCTTGGGCTCGTCCACCATCAGGAACTGGTCATAGGATGCCTTCTGAACCTCGATAAGGTTCGGCATCTCCGCAACTTCCGGGATCTTTCCGAAGAACTTGCGTACGCGTCTGCGGCCATTGAAAGTCTGGGTCTGGGCCATCGTCGCTCCTTAGCTCAAAACTCGGGACGAACCTCGCCGCGGTTCGCCTTGCACCAACGGGCCACCTCGCCGGCTGCCCTTGTCTGTTTTCCGGCAGCCCTGTCCAATCGCTTGGCGGCTGCCGGCTAAAACGGGAGAAAACCCGTTTCCTGAAGGCCGCTTCCGGCCCTCAGGAAAGAGGTTTTCAAACGTCTCGCGCAACGCATGCCTCCCTTTGCCAAGGGAGGGGGCGGACGGCGCGAGACCGTCCGCCCTCGCCTTTACTTCAGCTCGACCTTGGCGCCAGCTGCTTCCAGCTGAGCCTTGAACTTGTCGGCATCGGCCTTGGAAACGCCTTCCTTGACCGGCTTCGGAGCCGCTTCGACCAGGTCCTTGGCTTCCTTGAGGCCAAGGCCGGTGATGGCGCGGACTTCCTTGATGACGTTGATCTTCTGGGCGCCGGCGTCGGCGAGAACGACGTCGAATTCCGTCTTCTCTTCGGCCGGAGCAGCGGCGGCGGCAGCGCCACCGGCAGCAGCGGCAACCGCCACCGGAGCGGCGGCCGAAACGCCCCACTTCTCTTCCAGGAGCTTCGACAGCTCAGCCGCCTCGAGGACGGTCAGCTTCGAAAGGTCGTCTACGATCTTTGCCAGATCAGCCATTTTTGTATTCCTTTACTAGGTTCGAACGTGTGTTGTTGACAGCGAGGAACGGCCTCATGCCGCCTCGTCCTTCCGGGCGTAAGCGCCGATGACACGCGCGACCGAAGCCGCGGGCGCATTGACGATCTGGGCGATCCGGGTTGCCGGCGTGGCGATCATGCCAACCAGCTTGGCGCGCAGCTCGTCGAGCGACGGCATCGTGGCGAGTGCCTTGACACCGTCGGCGTTGAGCGCAGTCGAGCCCATTGCGCCGCCGAGAATGATCAGCTTGTCATTCCCCTTGGCGAAATCGGACGCGACCTTCGGCGCCGCAACCGGATCCTCCGAATAAGCGACCAGCGTCTGTCCCTTGAACAGATCGACGATCGATGCGGAGTCCGTGCCCTGAAGAGCGA
>NZ_RZSC01000455.1:0-4806 GCF_003998155.1 Mesorhizobium sp. M1E.F.Ca.ET.063.01.1.1 | reverse complement strand
AGCATCCGAAAGGTTGCGATCGGGCGGGCGTGATCGGGCGAACCATCTGGACGACCTCCGGAAATCACTGTTGGCGGCAGCCTTGCCGCCGTCACGCCCGCCAAGCCCCCGGTCCAGCCGCAAAAGGTCGATGCCAAGGCCAACGCCGCGCAGATTGCGCGGCTGGAAGCGCAGGCAGCTCAACTGCGGGAGCAGATCCGGCTCGCCAACAGGATGGGCGAGCGCGATTGGGCGGCACAGGCCCGCCAACAGCTGTCACAGGTGAATACGGAGCTGAGTTCGCTTCAACCACCGCCGCCAGCCGTAGTTCCGACAGCGCCGAACCTGCAAATCGTGAATGCGAGCACCGGCACCTCCGGCAATGGCACGACGGTGGTGCCCGCCCTCTACCAACAGCCGGACCTTTTAGGGCCTACCGTGACGCCGGTTAAGCTCGACGGCGGCACGCCCGAAGACAATGCCGCGGAAGCGGCGACGGCCCGCAATATCGTCAACGACGTCACGGGCGGCAAAAGCATCGACCAGATCGCATCGGCCCGCGGCATGACGCGTGAACAGGTCATCGCCGCGCTGAGGTCTGGCGGGATGACAGTGTCGACCACCGACCCGACCAGCGGCAATGGCGACGTGCAGACGACGAAGATCACCGATGCCAGCGGCCGCACGGTCACGCAATACTACGACTACCAGCATGACAGCTACTATACGAGCGTCCAGCAACAACCCAACGGGGCAGCGACCACCTCACCGGTCCGCGACGGGCTCGGCCGCAAGGAGACCAGCAGCTACAATTCCGACACCGGCGCCATCACGACGCGGTACGAGGACGATCTTGGGACGGGCACGGTCACCGAGCGGACCTCGCTGCCCAATGGCGCTTCGGTGGAAACGGTGACGCCTGGCCAAGGGCCATCGCTGCCTGTAACCACCGTCACCGGTCCGGATGGCCGCAAAACCATATTGGCGTACTCCCAGGATCCGGGAGGGACCACCACGAAGGACATCAAACACGATCTCGCCGACGGAAAAAGTATCGACCAGATCGCAAAGGAAAACGGCCTCACCAACGAACAGGTGATCGCCGAATTGCAGGCCGCCGGATATCAGGTCACGACCCAGCAAGCGACGAGCGACAATGGCGACGTGCAGTCGGTCCAGATCGTCGATCCGCATACCGGCGACAAGACGGTCTACTCCTACGACTATCAGCACGACGAACGCACCGTCGTGACCACGGCCGACGGCAAGGAAACGTCGCAATCCGTCGACGGCAACGGGGGGACCCGCAACAGCGTCCGCAATACCAAGACGGGCGAGACCACGACCACGATCGTCGATCCGAAGACAGGAACCGAAACCAAGATCGTCACCGACAAGGACGGCCGGGTGACGACGACCACCACCGAGAAGATCAATGGCGGCAAGCCTGTCGAGTACGAGGTCAAGCCGAACGACAATCTGACCCTGATCGCGCGGAAATATGGCGTGTCGCTGGATGATCTCAGGCGGACGAATCCGGACCTTTTCGGTTCGTCGCGCAACCCGAACATAATCCACACGGGCGAAAAAATTACCATCGAAAACGGTACGCGCACGACCGTGGAGGTCACCTTCAACGGCTATACGCTGACCACCAAGCCCGATGGCAGCATGACGCTGCATAACGACACCACCGGCTCCGACCTGAAGATCGAGGTTGGCACGGCGCAGCAGGCGTTGGCCGAACTGCTGCTGGCAATCAACCCGCAGAGCAAAGATCCCGAACAGGCCAAGACCGACACGGTTCTCAAGACGACTCTGGAAGGTGTGCTCGGCGGGGCAAGTCCCGAGCTTGCCCAAGAAGCCGCGGACAAGCAGCAAGCAGTAAAGGATGCGATCAAGAAATATGGCGGCGGCAAGCCGGCGACACCGAATCTCGACGGCAGCGCCACATCGGTTGGCCCGTTCGGCGAGCCGCCGTCGGCTACGGCTCCGTCAGGCGGCAAATGGGTGCCGCTGATGGTCGACGGGAGCTGGCAATGGTTCGATCCGGAAGTTGCCAAGGCGATCGCCGCCGAGAACGCCGTGATAGCGCGCCTCGGCGAAGCACAGGCAAAGCCTGAGCAGAGCGGGGCGCAGCTCGACGTCTATGCGCTGGATCCCGAATACAAGGGAGCCATGAAGAGTGCCGAGACGACACTCGACAAGGTCTTGGCGCCTTATGGGCTGCAATGGCAGGCCCCGGAGCCGAAAGGCACGCTGGCCGACGCGCAAAAGCGGCTGACCACCGCCAACAACATGCTCCAGAGTGCCAGCGATGCCAGGGCCGAGTACGAGCAGGGCGAGAAGAGCCTTCTTGATGCTATTGATAAGCAGGCAACCCTGCCGGTGCTCAGCGATCCGAGCAAGCCGGCCGTAGGGACTTCCGGCGGGCCTACCCGCGAGCAAATCAACCTGCAGGGCAAAGCCGAGCACGCTGAAGTCACGCAGCTCTTCATCAACGCGGCGCTGCACACTGCGCGGGGCAATAAGGCCACGATCGACCAGATGGTGGGTACGACTGAGCTGGAGCTCGCCGGGGCCAAACCGGGAAGCCCCGAATATGCCGAAATCAAGGGCAGGCTTGACGGACTGAAAAAGCTGCAGGCGCCGGCGGCCAGCCAGGTGACACTGGCCGAGGCGTATGCGGAATTTGGAGTTGCGCAAAAAAATGCGGCCGATCTTGCCGTCAAGGCCGAGCCGATCAAGCAAGCCTTGGTCGCGCGAGCGATGCAGAGAAATCCGCATCATTTTGATTGGGACGGCTACACGAACGCAGCGGGTGAGTACACCGGCAAACTGAAATCGCAGAAAGTTATCGAGGAAAACGGGCAGCTCTATCTCGTAAACACCTATGAGAATGATGTTTTCCTCGACGATAACAACAATGACACGCCGGTCCTGAAATATGCCCTGACTTACGATCGCGGTGACAAGAATATCAGGGACGATTTCCGCAACGATCCGCTCAACAAGCAGTGGCAGCAGTTATTGGCGTCGACGCAAAGCTCGGCTTCGGCGCCGGTCTGCACGCCCCATGGAACAGGTTCGCAATCGGCGCTGGCGGCCGCCAAATCCAAGATCATCGGCGTGCAGGTCGAGCAGTTCGATGCACAGCTGCAAGATGCGAAAACCAAGCTGGTCGACGCCACGACGGCCCGCGACAAGGCGATTACCGAGCATGGCGGGGGAACCGTCGAAGCGCCTGCCGGCACGCTTAAGCCTGGCGAAAAGCCGGTAAAGATCACGGTGAACGGTCACGATCTGTGGGTCGCACCGGAGGTTGCCGCCGCCTACGAAAAGGACGGGCCGGGCGCAATCGGTGCCAGCGGCAAGTCGGTCAGGATCGAGATGGGTGGGCAGTGGCTGTGGGTACATCCCGAAGTAGCGGCTGCGGAAATCGACAGGGCTTCGGCAGAAACCGAAAAGAACCGATTGGAGACATGGCAACATGATGTCCGCCCAGCGATGGTGGCGGCACGCGACTGGTACGGCTTCTATGCAAGCAACCCCAAGCTTCTGACGGATGGCAACGAGGAACACGAGGCGCGACTCAAAGACACTTACTTCAAGGAGCATAAGGATCAGGCGTTGGCCAGCTACCAGGTCGAGCTCAAGCAGTTGTATGACAACGGGTTCACAGGCGACTACAAGCAATACAAGCCCGGCGAACTGAGCAGCACGGTTGCCCGGGCACTTGGTCTCGACCAGTCAAGCGAGGGGGTGGCGAAGGTCACCGGGGAAATCACCGACCGCGCCGGCGAAAACGCTGAGGTCAAGGTCGTGCCGATCTTCTCGCTTGATGGTGGGATGGAATCGTCGACGGCATTGTTCGCGATCAAGAGCGACGGAAAGGAAATCGGCTATGTCGACAGCTCCGGCAAATATTACGGCAGCTTCGACGAATTCCAGCATGAGAATCGCATCTTCAGTGACAAGAGCAAGCTGATCCTGGCCAAGGACGGCGACATGAAACTCGGCGCCGATGGATTCTCACTCGACGAAGTGGAGGTCGCCGACGGACGCAAGGTGGATTTCTGGGACAAGGCCACCGACATCGGTCTTGGCATCGTTGCCGGCGCCGCCACCATCGTCTCGTTCGTGCCAGGCGGTCAATGGGCCATCCCTATCGCGATCACCTCCGGCGCAGCTCTTGGCGGCAAGACGCTTTACAAGGAAGGTGAGCACCTGCTTCAGGGCGGCGACTTCGATAGTCAGTCGGCCTGGAATATCGCGACCGGCGTGACTGCGTTCCTTCCCGTAGGAGCCGGTGCCCTGCGCACGTTCGGCCTGGCAAGGGCCGGCCTGTCCACGTCCGAGGCTTTCGCTGGCGGATTCGGTATGGCGCGCATGAGCGACGCCAGTTGGGGCATTGGCAAACTCCGCGTAAACGTAACGCAATCCTCTTATGCCGAGCAGGCAGCGAGCTATCTGCAAAGCGGCAGCAGGCTGAATACCGTTGCGTGGGGCCTTGATGCCGGAGGCGTTGTCACTGGTGTTCCGGTGCTTGCCAGGTCGGCCGAGGATCTGGCCCAGCATGGCGGCGAAATGTCATTTGCTGAACTTGCGAACGCCATCCTGGGCATCGGTACCGGCGCGGTCGGCACGGGCCTGGGCGGTCGTTCGCTGCTGAACAATATGCCTGGAGCGGCCGGCCCTCGGGGCGGCGACGGGACTCCCGCGTCGGGCTTTCCACCGCCAGATCCAACCGGTCAGCGCGCGTTGCCGGCCGGCGAGTCGGAGGGTCGGAACCCGCCGCCACCCACGGGCGACAAGGGTGATCCATCG
>NZ_RZSC01000454.1:0-4815 GCF_003998155.1 Mesorhizobium sp. M1E.F.Ca.ET.063.01.1.1 | reverse complement strand
GTTGCCGTCCGCGTCGGCGAAGACGGCGATCGGCACGCCCCAGGCGCGCTGGCGCGACAGCACCCAGTCGGGACGCTCCTCGATCATGGCGCGGATGCGGTTCTGGCCCGCCGCCGGCACGAAGCGCGTGTCGTCGATCGCCTTCAGCGCGCGGCTGCGCAGCGTCGTGCCGTCGCCGAGCTCCTTGTCCATATAGACGAACCATTGCGGCGTGTTGCGGAAGATGACCGGCTTCTTCGAGCGCCAGGAGTGCGGATAGCTGTGCTTGAGCCGGCCGCGCGCGAACAGCGCGTTGCGCTTGATCAGCTCGTCGATGACCGCCTGGTTGGCCTTGCCCTTCTTGCCGTTGTCGTCGATGACGCGCGCCGCACCGCCCTCGCGGTCCGGGCCGAAGCCCGGAGCGTCCTTGGTGAAGAAGCCGGCATCGTCGACCGGGAAAGGGATGGTGGTGTCGACGCCACGCTTAAGCAGCTCGGCAACCGCGTCCATCCAGGCGTCGAAGTCCTCGCGGCCGTGGCTGGGCGCGGTGTGGACGAAGCCGGTGCCGGCTTCGTCGGTGACATGCTCACCGGCGACCATCGGAACCGGGAACTCGTAGCCGCCGGCGAGACCCTTGAAAGGATGCGAAAGCGTAAGGCTTCCAAGCTGTTCGGCCGAGACGCTGTGAAGCCTGTTCAAGGTGACCTTGGCCTTGGCGGCGCTTTCTTCGGCGAGCGCGTCGGCGAAGATCAGCTTCTCGCCGGGCTGCGGGCCGAAGGCATTCTCCGCCGCCGTGACCTCGTAGAGGCCATAGGCGACGCGCAGCGAATAGCTGACGGCACGGTTACCGGGGATAGTCCAGGGCGTGGTCGTCCAGATGACGACATGCGCCTCGACGAGATCGAGCGCGGTCTCGCTCAGCGCCGTCGCGGCGTCGGCACCGGCGACCGGCTGCGCAAGGCTGGCGACCGGGAACTTCACCCAGATCGTGTCGCTCTCATAGTCCTGGTACTCGACCTCGGCCTCTGCGAGCGCGGTACGCTCGACAACGCTCCACATCACCGGCTTGGAACCGCGATAGAGCTGGCCCGACATGGCGAATTTCAACAGCTCGCCGGCGATGCGCGCCTCGGCGTGGTAGGCCATGGTGGTGTAGGGATTGTGGAAATCGCCGATGACGCCGAGGCGCTGGAACTCGTCGCCCTGCACCTTGATCCAATGAGCGGCGAAGTCACGGCATTCCCTGCGGAATTCGTTGACCGGCACCTCGTCCTTGTTCTTGCCCTTGGCGCGGTACTGCTCCTCGATCTTCCATTCGATCGGCAGGCCGTGGCAGTCCCAGCCCGGCACGTAATTGGCGTCGTAGCCGCGCATCTGGAAGGAGCGGTTGATGACGTCCTTGAGGATCTTGTTCAGCGCATGGCCGATATGGATGTTGCCGTTGGCGTAGGGCGGGCCATCATGCAGCACGAACTTCTCCCGGCCGGCGGTCTCCTGCCTGAGCTTGCGGTAAAGGTCCATGTCCTGCCAGCGCTTGACCAGGCCCGGCTCCTTCTCGGGCAAGCCGGCGCGCATCGGGAAATCCGTCTGCGGCAAATAAAGCGTTTTGGAATAGTCGATCGTCTCGGACGCATCGGTCGTAGGGGTATCGGTCATCGATCTGCCATCTCAATTGCCCGGCGGCGGAAGCGCCCGGGCGTTGAAGTATCATGTTCTGGGCAAAGCGCGAGGAGCGCGCGAAAACTCCCGGCGGCTCCGGTGGCGCTCAGGCCACCCGGAACACCGGGCCCGTAATTCGTATCGCGATCGCGAAAAGGCGCGAAAAGCTCTTCATCGCGTGGCTTTTAGCGGATGGCGCGGCAGGAATAAAGCGCGGATTTCAAGGCAAAGCGCCGGTTTCCTGCCCTACATCGAGAAATTGAAGCGATAGGTGGTCGACACGCCAACGGTCCACTGGTTGCGGTCGCCGCGCTCCTTGACCAGGCTTGAATCGGCCGCCGGCCCCATCAGGCGCGAATATTCAGTGAAGACGCTGGCCGTCATCGGATCTGTCACCTTCCAGGTGATCGCGCCGCCGAGGCCCGTCGACTTCAGCCCACCACCCGGATGGTATTCGCTGAGGCCCGAGGCGGCCGCTTCCTTGGCGTTGACGCCGTAGTAGGCGTCGAAATAGTCGGACGAAGCAAAGGAAACGCGAGGACCGCCTGAGATGCGGACCGTCGGCGTGACATCGTAGAAGGCGTCCGCCGCGATGTCGGCGACGAAGCCGTTATGGGCGCGAATGCCATGCCGCAACTCCGCCCGCGCCCGGACCCAGTCGAGTGGATAGAATTCGAAGAAGCCGCCAACTTCGCCGCCCCAGTGCACAGGATCAAGGCCTTCCAGCTCGTCCTTGCTGTCGCGCGAGAACAGGAACTTGCCGGTGAGGCCTGCGCGTACGCTGCCGTCGTCGATCAGCCCCAGCGAAATGTTGTCGTTGCGCGAGGTGAAGCGCGCCTCGGGGCCGACCTTGCCGAGCGAGATGATGGGCTGGGCACTGAGCATATACTTCTTGCCGCCCTCGAAATTCGGGGCGACAAGGCCGGTGGCGCCGAGCGTCAAATACCAGTCGCCCGAAATCCAGCTCCCCTCGCCCGCACGGGCTGCGGAGACGGCCATCAGGCCAGAGGCGAGAACCAGCGGAATCGTCCCGACAATACGCATCGTCACCCCTTACGCGAAACAGGCCGGCAGGAACACCCGGCAGCGCTCAAGCCATGGCGCCGGTTCGGTAAAATTTGACTTAAAATCCGTAACATCGGTGACGGCGGCCCAAGCGTTTTTTTCGCCAGGCGGCTCGCTGGACGGGCCACGCCATCGGGACTACCTTCGGCTGACCCGCAGGATGCGCGGCGAATTCTGGAGGGAAACCGAACCATGACCTTTCAAGACGATGCCCTGAGCGACGCGATCGGCCGGACGCGCGACAAATGGGGATGGTTCGTGGCGCTGGGCGTGCTGCTCTTGATCTTCGGCGGCATCGCCTTCGGCAATCTGTTTATCGCCACCGTCGCCTCGGTCTATGTCGTCGGCTGGCTGATGCTGATGGCCGGCGCCATCGAGATCGTCCACGCCTTCGGGGTCAAGACCTGGGGCCGCTTCTTCTACTGGCTGCTCAGCGGCCTGCTTTACGCCGTCGCCGGCTTCTTCGCCTTCGATAATCCGTTGCTCGCCTCGGCGGTGCTGACGCTTCTGCTGGCCATCGCGCTCGTCGCCTCCGGGCTGCTCAGGGCCTGGGTGGCCTACAATCACCGGCCGGAGCAAGGCTGGGGATGGCTGCTCGTGGCCGCCATCATCACCATCCTGCTTGGCCTGATCATCGCCATGGGCTGGCCTGTCAACAGCCTGTGGGTGCTCGGCATGTTCCTGGCCATCGACCTGATCTTCCAGGGTTGGAGTTTTATTGCCATCGGGCTGGCGTTGAAGAGATAGCTTACCTCAAAAGCAGATCGCGGCGTCCAGCTCCGACAGTGGCCGCACGCCGGAGAGCAGCGCCCTCGCCTCGGCTTCGTCGCGCTTCATCTGCACCACCAGCGCATCGAGCCCATCGAATTTGAGCTCGGGGCGCAGGAAGCCGAAGAAGGACACCCGGCAGGTCTCGCCGTAAAGATCGCCGGAGAAGTCGAACACAAAAGTCTCGAGCAGCGGCGCGCCGTTGTCGTCGACGGTCGGGCGGCGGCCGAAGCTGGCGACGCCGTCATGCAGCATGCCGTCGGCGCGGCGGAAACGGACGGCGTAAATCCCTTCCTTCAGAGTGGCTTCCGGCGAAAGCCTCATATTGGCGGTCGGGAAGCCCAGCGTGCGGCCGAGCTGCTGGCCGCCGATCACCTCGCTCTCGACGGTGAACCGGTAGCCGAGCAGGCCGGCGGCCTCCTCCACCTTGCCTTCGCAAAGCAGGGCGCGGATGCGGCTCGACGAGACCACCTCGGCGCCCTCGTCGCGGAAGGCATCGACCAGCGTGACGCCGAAGCCGTGGCGTTCGCCGGCCGCCATCAGGAAGGCCGGGCCGCCCTGACGATCCTTGCCGAAATGGAAGTCGAAGCCGGTGACGGCGTGGCTGATGCCGAGCCTCGTCTCCAGCACGTCGGTCACGAAAGCATCGGCCGAGAGCGAGGCGAAGTCGCGCATGAACGGCTGCTCGACCAGAGCGGCGAAGCCGAGCTCGGCCAACAGCCGCGCCTTCATCGGCGGCGGCGTCAGCACGAACAGCGGCACGTCCGGCCTGAACACCTTGCGCGGATGCGGCTCGAAGGTGAGCACCAGCGCCGGCACACCGCGCCGGCGGGCCTCTGCCAGCGCCCGCTCCAGCACGGCGAGATGACCGCGGTGGACGCCGTCGAAATTGCCGATCGCCACGACGCCGCCGCGCAGATGGGCAGGCAACGGCGCGACCGCCGAAATGCGTTCGAAAGCTTCACTCATGTCCGAGGCGTCCGTCATGGCCACGCTATAGCCTATTGCAGCCGCGGGATGACGGCGACCGGCCGGTAGCCGTGCTTTGAAAGAAAGCCCGCCAGCCTTCCGGGATCGGGCCGCAACGGATCGCCATAGTCGCGGGCGTGGATGCCGCCCGAGACATAAAGCACGTCGAAGCCGTTGTCGGCGGCGCCCTTGACGTCGGTCATCATGCCATCGCCGATGGCGAGAACTTTTTTGCGCTCGACCGCGTGGCCGAGCAGGCCGGAAACCTCCTTCATGGCGACATCGTAGATCGGCGCGAAGGGCTTGCCGGCGATCAGCGTGCGGCCGCCGAGCTGCGCATAGTCGCGCGCCAGCGCGCCGGCGCACCAGATGGTG
>NZ_RZSC01000453.1:0-4816 GCF_003998155.1 Mesorhizobium sp. M1E.F.Ca.ET.063.01.1.1 | reverse complement strand
GGAGGTGCTGGGCGTCATGGCGGCCTTGATCGCCGCGGCAATCTCGGCCGTCGCCATGCTTCTGGTGCGCAATCTCGTGCAGACCGAGAAGACGGCGACCATCGTGCTCTGGTTCTCCTCGACCGCGAGCGTGCTGGCGCTGTTCACATTGCCTTTCGGCTGGCAGGCGCTGACACCGATGCAAGCCGCGTTGCTCGTCGTGGCCGGCTTCTGCGGCGGGCTCGGCCAGATCCTGATGACATCCGCCTACCGCCATGCCGAGGCGTCCGTCGTGGCGCCGTTCGAATACACCTCGATGATCCTTGGCGTCGTAGTCGGCTATTTCGTCTTCGGCGACGTGACATCGCTCAATACGCTTGTAGGCGGCGTGATCGTGGTCGCCGCCGGGATCTTCATCATCTGGCGCGAACGGCAACTCGGGCTTGAGCGCACGCGGACGCGAAGAGCGACGCCGCCGCAGGGGTGATCTGTTTCAAGAAGGAAACCTCAAAGGCCGAGTTCCTTCACACCCCCCTCTGTCCTGCCGGACATCTCCCCCGCAAGGGGGGAGATTGGATGTCGCCTTGGCTTTCGCCAATCGCCGACGTTGCAGGAAGAGCGCCCGTCGGCAAAGCTGCTGATCTTCCCCCTTGCGGGGGGAGATGGCCGGCAGGCCAGAGGGGGGTGCTGTCCCTCGGACCTTTCTGTTTGAGCTATCGAGAGCTCGGCTCCTTCGCCAGCCGCAGCAGCACCGTTCGCGTCTGCTCGTCGGCCGGGAAGAAAGATTCGATCGCCAGTTCCGACAGCGTGACGTCGAGCGGCGTGCCGAACACTGTGATCGTGCTGATGAAAGACAGCACAGTGTCGTCATGCGCGAGCCTGAGCGGATGCACGATGCCGCTCGGCTCGACCGGCGCCGGCCGGCTGCTTTTCAGGCCGGACGGATAGGCGCGCAACTCTTTCTCCAGGTCGATCAGCACGGGGTCGCCGGTGGCGTCGTTCTGGTGTTTCAGGCGCTCGAGCAGATGCGCGCGCCATTCCGCCAGGTTGACGATGCGTGGCGCGACACCGCCCGGATGCAGGCTCAGCCTCAGCACATTGACCGGCGGCTTGAGCAGCGACGGCTCGGAAACATCGGCGAGGAATGGGCCGATCGCGGCGTTGGCGGAAACGAGGTTCCAGTGCCGGTCGACCGCGAGCGCAGGGAAGGGTTCGTGCCCTCGGAGCACTGTCTCGACCGCGGCAAGTGCCGGCGCCAGCGTCGCATCGCTCAGCGGCCTTTCGCTGAAGCTCGGCGCGAAGCCGGCCGCGAGCAGCAATTGGTTGCGTTGGCGCAGAGGAATGGAGAGCTGTTCGGCCAGATGCAGCACCATCTCGCGCGACGGCTGGGCGCGGCCGCTTTCGACGAAGGAGAGATGCCGCTGCGAGATATCGGCCTCCATGGCGAGGTCGAGCTGGCTCATACGCCGGCGCGTGCGCCATTCGCGAATGAGGCTGCCGGCGGAGATGTCGGATGTGGTCATGGGGGATGAGTAGGGCGGCGAGAGAGGGATTTCAATTACTTGCAAGGTCATCGGTGAGGCTCGCCGGCGCAGGAATCTCCCCCCTTGAGGGGGAGATGGCCGGCAGGCCAGAGGGGGTCGCCTCAACCGCCTCCACGCTAAATGGCGCCGGCGCTCCATGCGAGGCGACCCCCTCTGTCGCCTTCGGCGACATCTCCCCCTCAAGGGGGGAGATTAGCTAATCGCCCTCAGCTTCGCCTTGACCTCGAGAAAATCCCGCCATGCCAGCTTCTTGTGCGCCGGCGTCCTCAAGAGATAGGCCGGATGCAGCGTCGGCATCGCGGGTATCGCGGTGCCGGAAGCCGTCGTATGCACCCGCCAGTTGCCGCGGAGCCTGAGAATCCCCTCGGTGGTGTTGAGCAGCGTCTTGGCGGAGGGGCCGCCAAGATTGACCAGCACCTTCGGATTGACCAGCTCGATCTGCCTTTCGATGAACGGGCGGCAGATCTCCGTCTCGTGCGGCGTCGGCGTGCGGTTGCCCGGCGGGCGCCAGGGGATGACGTTGGCGATATAGGCCGATGTCCGGTCGAGGCCGATCGCGGCCAGCATGCGATCGAGCAGCCGGCCGGAGCGGCCGACGAAGGGCAGGCCTTCCAAATCCTCGTCGCGGCCAGGCGCCTCGCCGACCAGCATCAGATCGGCATTCGGGTTGCCGTCGGCGAAGACCAGGTTCTTGGCGGTGAATTTGAGATTGCAGCCGTCGAAGGCCGCCATATGCCGGCGCAACTCGTCGAGCGTCGAGGCGCTGGTCGCCAGTTGCCGCGCGAGCAGAACCTGCCCCTCGTCGGGCACCGTGGCGGCGGCCATTGGACGCGCAGGCGCATCCGGTATTCCGCTTGCATCCAGCCCGGGCGAAGACGGCTGCCGCTCCGCTGTCCTGTTGGCGTCGGGCCCGGATGACTGTCTTTCTTGAAGCCTGCTTTCCCGAACGGGCGCGGCCGGCGCCGGCGCGCGCTCGGCTTGCTTGGGCCTGACCTCGGCGAACCGGTTGATGGGCGCGTCTTCCAGCGCCTCGTCGACGCCCGCGCTGGCATAGAAGGCGAGCAGCTCGGCGATATCGATCGGGGTGTTGGGGGAGGCGGCAGTCATGGCGTCACCATCGTCCGCGCAGCGCAGATTTGCAAGGTTGGCGACCGTTAATCTCCCCCCTCGAGGGGGAGATGTCGCCGAAGGCGACAGAGGGGGTCGGTTCGACCGGACGCGACGCCAAGGGGGGCGCCGAGCGGGTTGGCGCTTTACGCGCGAGGACCCCTTCTGGCCTGCCGGCCATCTCCCCCTCCAGGGGGGGAGATTACGCGTTCCGACGATTTCGCCAATCTCCAAGGGGCGCACCATTCATCCAGATCACCCCGTCGGAATGCGCGGGTCCTGCACCAGATAAAAGGTCCAGCGCGGCGTGTAGTCGGTGATCAGGAACTCGAAGGTCGCCGTCTTCAGCGGATCGACCTTGCCGTTTTTGAACAAGAGCCGGTCGTAGGGTTCGAACTGGCGGTCGAAATCGGCGAAGTTGCTCGAGACGATATTGTCGGGCGCCTTGTTGCGCTGGTCGAAGGACAGGCCGTCGCCGAATACGCTCGGCTGGTCGAGGATCTCCTGCAGTTCGAACTGGAATTCCACCCAGGGGAGCGCGCTGTTGTTGAGCACGTCGATGCGCATGTACATGACGCCATTGGCGACGTCGCCGGCCCTGCCGAAGGCCTCGATCGGCCGGGTGGCGCGGATGGTCAGCGTCACCGGCGTCGCCGAATTCAGCTCCTCGGTGATGATGAGCGGGTTCTCCTTGGTGCCGACGCCGGAGGCGCCGGTGATGCGGAAACCGCCAAGCTCGTCGGAAAAGGAGTAGGCGCCGGTCGCCCAGACTTTCTGCGGATCGGCTTGCGCCGGAGCGATCAGGAAGAGGAGCGGAAGAACCGCGCGGCAGAGCACGCCGGGCGTGAAGAGTAAGCGCTTCAATGAAAAGCCGGATGGCTCGGGAGTGCGCATGGGCCCAAGTATTGCCGATAAGCAAGCCGCCGAACAATTAAAAACGTGCCGGACAGGCCTGGCCTTCCCACTGAAGGGCTCTGGCCTATGCTTCGCAGTGGCCTATCCGTGGGCCGTTTCGCATGGAAAACCGCGACTTTTTGTCGAAATCGGCGTTGTCACGTCAGCGCCGGTTTCGCGTCGCGAATTGATGCGCTATGCAGCGCGTGAGCCAGCAGAATGCGAGAACATGGCGAGCCAGTGAGGGGCCGATGAGCGAAATCGAACGCGAGAGCATGGAATTCGACGTGGTGATCGTCGGCGCCGGTCCCGCCGGGCTTGCCGCCGCCATCCGCCTGAAGCAGCTCAGCCCCGACCTTTCCGTCGTCGTGCTCGAAAAGGGCGGCGAGGTCGGCGCCCACATCCTGTCCGGCGCCGTCGTCGACCCGATCGGCATCGACCGCCTGCTGCCGGGCTGGCGCGAGGAGGAGGGCCATCCGTTCAAGACCCCGGTGACCGACGATCATTTCCTCGTGCTTGGCCCCGCCGGTTCGTTCCGCCTGCCCAACTTCCTGATGCCGCCGCTGATGAACAATCACGGCAACTACATCGTCTCGCTCGGCAATGTCTGCCGCTGGCTCGCGACCAAGGCCGAGGCGCTCGGGGTCGAGATCTATCCGGGCTTTGCCGCAGCCAGCCTCGTCTACAATGAGGCCGGCGCCGTCACCGGCGTCATCACCGGCGACATGGGCGTCGAGAAGGACGGCACGCATGGCCCGGCCTACGCGCCGGGCATGGCGCTGATGGGCAAATATGTGCTGATCGGCGAGGGCGCGCGCGGCTCTCTCGCCAAGCAGCTCATCGCGAAATACCGGCTTGCCGACGGCCGCGAGCCCGGCAAGTACGGCATCGGCCTCAAGGAGCTGTGGCAGGTCAAGCCGGAGAACCACAAACCGGGGCTGGTGCAGCATTCCTTCGGCTGGCCGCTCGACATGAAGACCGGCGGCGGCTCCTTCCTCTACCATCTGGAGGACAATCAGGTGGCGGTCGGTTTCGTCGTCCACCTCAACTACAAGAACCCCTGGCTCTCGCCCTTCGAGGAGTTCCAGCGCTTCAAGACGCATCCGGCGATCAAAGGCACCTTCGAGGGCGCCAAGCGGATCGGCTACGGCGCGCGCGCAATCACCGAGGGCGGCTGGCAGTCGGTGCCGAAGCTTTCCTTCCCGGGCGGCGTGCTGATGGGCTGCGCGGCCGGCTTCGTCAACGTGCCGCGCATCAAGGGTTCGCACAATGCGGTGCTGTCCGGCATGCTG
>NZ_RZSC01000452.1:0-4819 GCF_003998155.1 Mesorhizobium sp. M1E.F.Ca.ET.063.01.1.1 | reverse complement strand
TCCAGCCCGAAGAATCCTCGGTCTGATCGCGGCCCACGTCGAGACCGACGATTTCGGAGCGGCGCAAGCCGCCTGCGAAGCCCAAAAGCAGCATGGCGCGGTCGCGCAAGCCGCGCAGGGTTCCGCGATCGAGGGTCTCGAGCATGGCAATCAGATCCTCCGGGAGAATGGCTTCCTTCTGCCGGGGAGGGGAGGCGTGGGTGTTGCGGATGCCGGCGAGCACGGTGGCGATATGACGGTCTTTGCGGTCCAGCGGCTGGCCACGCTGTAAAAAATTCCGGGACAGCGCCGAAAGCCGCCGCTCGATCGTCGAAACCGAATTGGGCGTTTTGTCGCCGGTTGCTTTGCCAGAGGCGCAGGCGGTGATGTAGAGCCCGACGGTTTGTGGTTCGGGCGGAGACATCTCGACGCCCTGGCGCCGGCACCAGCTGGCAAAATGCTTCCAGTCGGCGGTGTAGGCGCGGCGGGTGTTGGCTGAGCTCGCTGCCTCGACATAGTCGCGGGCGCGGCCGGCGAGGGCGTCGAGATGCGCCGGCAGGCGGGGGTTGGCGTCGGCCGGGAGAGGGGAGGGCGCTTCGGCCGCCGGTTCGTCCGGCGTCCTGCCCATTTCCAGGACGACGTCGACGATGTCGGGCAGGTCGTCGGCAATCGAGGCGTCGGCCTGAGCCGAGGCCGCCGGCGCGATTTGGTCGACACCCGCCGGTGTTTTCTGTGGTTGAGGGGAGCGATGCCGAGCACGCTTTTCGGGGTTCTGGTCGACGAGAGAGGCCATTTCCTCTCTAGAGAGCAAAACGAATGATAATGCTTATCATTCGTTATCTGTTGCCGACCGGCTGTGCGTTTTGGTGCGAAATTGATGGCGCAAAGCGCACGGCCGCTTTACCCTCCAAATCATGATTCGCCTTGATCCCTCGACCGCCAGCTCTTCTGCGCCGCCCTCCGTTCCGGCGTGGGCGATCACAAGTGCCAGCGCGCCGAGCGACGGCGACGCCGCCTTCCGGGCCGGCGCCGCCTTGGGTGTCCTCGACACGCTCGCCCGCGCGCAGCCTGCCTGGGCCGGGGCCTGGCGGCAGCGGCTGGCGCTTCGCTGCGCCGCCGCCAGCATGCTGCTCGCCGGCCGCGCCGAGGACGCGGCCGCCTTGCGCGACGCCTGGTATCTGCGCCAGGCCGGCGCCGACCCCGGTCCCGCCGGCACCATCTTTGGCGCCTGGCGGCAGTTGGCCGGGCAGCCGCCCGTCGCTACCCCTGACCGGCTCGAAAAGATACTCAACCAGCTTGGCCTCCATTGGGATGTCGAGGCGCTGGCCGCGCTTTGTGAACACATCGACGACCTGGCGCGCTCGGAGCAGCCGGCGCCGTTCGCCGCGGCGGCGATCGGGGCCCACGTCGTTGCCATAAGGCCCGACTCCGAGCTTTTTGCCTGGTGGCTGGCTGACCTGGTCCTGGCGCAAAGCCTCCGCTGGCCGCGACCGCTGCCGCTGTTGATGGCGCAGGCTTTTGCCGCATCCTTCCGCGCCGAGGCCGGTGGCAAACGCATCCGGCCTGGGGGAGAGAGATTTGAGCGCGCGCTGTGCCTGGCGCTGGTTCAAGCGGCGGCGCAGGCCTGCCGGTTGGCCGCCGAGCTGTCGCGCCACGCGGAAAAACTTCTGACGGTGGCGCCAAAGCTGCGCGCCAAGGGTGCCGGCGACGTGATCTTTCTGCTGCTCAATGAAGACGTCGTTTCGGGATCGCTGACGACGAAAGACCTGTCGCGTTTTGCGGCGCGGCGCCTGTTCGAGCGGCTGCAACTGCTCGACGCCGTGCGGGAGCTGTCAGGCCGCCCAACCTTTCGGCTGTTTGGGCTATAGCGATGAGCGAAGCCTCTGTCCGCCGCAAGCCAAACGATCAGCCGGCGCTGCTTGACACCGAGCTCGAACACCTGCCGCCAGAACTGCGCTGGCGCGAATGGATGGGCCGCGTCGAGGCGGTGATCTTTGCCGCCAGCGAGCTGGTGCCACGCGAGGTGCTGGCGCGGGTGGTGGGAAAAAACTGCAATCTCGAGCTGATCATCGACGACATCCGCGCCGAGCTCGCCGGCCGCCCCTATGAGCTGGTGTCAGTGGCCGGCGGCTGGCAGCACCGGACCAGGAAAGCTTTTGGCGACACCATTCACGCAGCCTTTGGCACGGCCGCAGGGCAGGGATCAAAAGACCTGTCGCAGTCCGAGGCTCTTGTGCTGATGTGCATTGCCTATTTCCAGCCGATTACGCGGGGCGAGTTGTCGAGCTTTTTCGGTAAGGAGGTCTCGCGCGATCTGATCGGCGTGCTGCGCGCGCAGGACCTGATCGCCTCGGGGCCGCGCAGCCCGCAGCCGGGCGCGCCCTACACCTATGTGACGACCAAGAATTTCCTGTCGCAGTTCGGGCTCGACACGCTGCGCCAGCTGCCGGATTTCGAGGCGCTTGAAGATGCCGGGCTCCTGTCGAAGGAAAAGCTCCTGGCCGGCGGTATTCCAGCCGGTTTGGCTAACAGGGAGGGCGAGGACGATGTCTTTGAGGACCAGGTGTCGTGAGCGGGCGTTGTCGCGTTGCGACCACAGAGACAGTTGGTGACTCAGGACCAGGACGACTGGTCGTGCGGCAGCCGGGCATCGGGATCGTGAACCGCGACATGGTCGCCGTCGACAAGATTGGCCGGAAAGATCACGAGATTCGTGCCGCCGGCGTGACGCAGCGACGGGAACAGGATGCCGCGAAGCCCGGCAGTGATGATCAGGTCCGCGAGCTTCCACGATGGCGGGATCTTTTTGTCGATGCGAGCGACCTGGCGCCAGGCACAATCCCATTCCTGCCAGGCGCCGTCCCAGAGGTTTGGGTCGAATCCTTGAGAAAGGTCGGCCACCTCGCCGAGCGTGATCTTGTAGGCGGCAAGCGTTGCCGGCGGGACGATGCTGGCGCCCTGCCTGTATTCGTCAAGAGCCGTCTGCGTCGAACGGGAGAGATAGAGCGCTTCGACGCCTGGCCGGTTGAAACGTCCGCCGTCGATCGCTGCTCCCGCGCCACTCGTGGGCAGGAAAGCCCATTTGGGTGTCAGATAGCGATGGAAGATCTCGTCCGGCCCGAAGCGGGTGACCTTCACCCGCGCGCCCCGTTCTCGAGATCCCGGATGAAGGCCAGGACTGCTTCGACTTGGCCGTCCGCGACAAGTTCGGCCGCCGTGCGGTGGCCATAGTCCGCGATGGGCTCGTTGCGATACCAGTAGATCGCCTTGTCAACATTGCCGGTAAGTTCCGTCGCCGCCGAGATCACTTTCACCATCTCGCGCATCCGGCCCTGCAGGCGTTCCGATGAGGGATTGCGGAGCGTGTTGCGATGAACCCCGGTCAACTGTGCCAGATTGGCCACCTTCACTCCAAGCGCCTGCGACAGGCGCTTCGGCGAGATATAAGGCGTACGCGGCTCCTGAAGGCTGTCGACAAAGCCTGAGACCACTTTCGATTGTGCGAGCTGTGCGTGGGTCATGACAAATTTCCGACCTCCTCATACGCACAATATATGCACATTCCAACGCATAGCAAGTGAACAGTGGCCTGGCCCTTCTGGTGTTTGTCCTTCCTCATCCTGGTAGCGGTAAGCCGGGTTCCCGAATGCGATCTGGACGAAGATCAGACTGTCAAGTAGCAGGCCGAGAACACTGCTCGCGACGGAGGCGAGCACTAGGCCGCGCCGACATAGCCCTGTGAAAACCAGTGGGGCGACCATTTCCGCGACCAAGAACGCCGCTACGGAAGCGACGGCCAAGACTGGCGAAGCAATGAGAGCAGCGATTGCACCGTCGGTCAAACGGCGGCGACTGCCAAATGAGACCGAGCGCCCTCCTGAACGAGATCTCGCAGCACGAACGACAGCCCCGCAAGCAGAACTCCTGGCGGCGCCAGGATGCCCGGCCGCACAGGGATAACGCACGGCCCAGCGGGAACGCAGACAGTGCCAACATGTGCGATGAGCCAGTTCACCGTCGGTACACAGCCGATAAAAGCCGCGAGGCGCACCCACCCCGCCGCGCGGTTCATTCCGATGAAACTAGATATCGGATGCATTCTGCTCGCCGGTTTCGCCATAAAACGACGACGTATCAACTGTCATCTCAGCGATGACCGGCACTTCGTCGACCAGACTCCCATGGAAAGATCCGGGGAAGCTCTCGGACGTCTCCAACGGATCGGCCGTGTTCATTCCGTAACGCAGGACGACATACCACGTCAGCGGTCCCTGAAAGTCGTTGCCGTCAAAACGTATCTCTTTTTCAAAAGTCTCTATGGTGTCGACCTGCGTGGACGACGAAAGGGCGTCGAGATCTGACCAAGCTTGCGTATCCTGGTAATCTTTGGCCTGGACCGCTTCTACGACCTTCTGCCGCCGCGCGGCTGTGTTGCTATCCATATCCGTCATCCGATCATTGCGGTGCCTATGCCGATCCGTTCGACGTAGCGCCACTTCAACATTTCGCAGAGGCCGACGATGTCCGGATAAATGTGGCTATGATCAACACCCATCTTAAAGAGCGTCCTGCGGAACCTTGGCCTCATCGCTGCCGGTATGACGAACTTGTCAAAGTTCTCCGGCACCCAGGCTCGGTCGGGTTGGTTATGGACTGAAAAGAGACCTCGTTGGTTCACAATTCTCGGAGCTGACTTCGCCGGAACGAGGAACATCACACGGTCGATCGTGAAAGGGTCCGGGTTCTTCGACGGGTCAACAATGTCATCGGCGGGGATGTTGACCGCATGCACGACTGCATCGTCTTTTGGATTCCCGCTCGATATCGCAAAGCAGCATGC
>NZ_RZSC01000451.1:0-4826 GCF_003998155.1 Mesorhizobium sp. M1E.F.Ca.ET.063.01.1.1 | reverse complement strand
GCCGAGATCGTCGCCGGGAATGCCGGCCGCGCGCGGCGTTTCGGAACCGCCGCAATAAAGCACCGCGTCATGTTCGGCGAGCAGCTCGGCAACCGGCTTGTCGACGCCGACATTGACGCCGCAATGGAAGGTGACGCCCTCGCCCTGCATCTGCTCGATGCGCCGGTCGATATAGTGCTTCTCGATCTTGAAGTCGGGAATGCCGTAACGCATCAGCCCGCCGGGCCGGCTCTCGCGCTCATAGACATGGACGTCGTGGCCGGCGCGGCCGAGCTGCTGGGCAGCCGACATGCCGGCCGGGCCGGAGCCGATGACGGCGACGCGCTTGCCGGTCTTCTTCTCCGGCGGATAGGGCCTGATATGGCCGGTCTCGTAAGCCTTGTCGGCGATCGCCTGCTCGACCGTCTTGATGGCGACGGGAATGTCCTCGAGGTTCAGCGTGCAGGCTTCCTCGCAAGGTGCGGGGCAGATGCGGCCGGTGAATTCCGGGAAATTGTTGGTCGAATGCAGGTTGCGGATCGCATTGTCCCAGTCGCCATTGTAGACGAGGTCGTTCCAGTCCGGGATCTGGTTGTGGATGGGACAGCCCGTTGGCCCGTGGCAGAACGGAATGCCGCAATCCATGCAGCGCGCGGCCTGTTTCTCGACCTCCTTGTCCGACATCGGCAGCGTGAATTCACGGAAATGCCGGATGCGGTCGGAGGCCGGCTGGTACTTGTGCACCTGCCGGTCGATTTCGAGAAAGCCTGTTACCTTGCCCATAGTCCAGCTCCTGCTGTCCAGATGGCGCGCCTGGCGACGCCCTGCAGCTGGATCAGATGGGGCATCCCGTCCACACATGGGCCGCACCAAGTTGCCCAAAATTCGACTATGTACACTTGCCGGGCTCAAAGCTCGTGAGGGGCTCGCCATGCAGCCAGTTCTCGACTCTAATCGAAGGAGCCGGGGACTCCATCTGCAATACCACGTTGCGGTCCAAAGCTATTTCCAAAGGTTTCTGCACGAGCTGGTTTCCTCTCAGAGACGGCACACGGGTTCAGGGAGGAGCGCATCGCTCGTCTTGCCCCATTAAGTGCAGTCACAGTCACTCAGTCTCAAAAGCCATGCCAACGCGCTCAGCGCGCAGTTAGCGCCCATTGCTTCGAAAAACCTCGTCAGTGCCCAGATGTTGGTTGTAATGAACCTGACATTTGTCTGACGCTGTCAGCTTTTGGACACGCGATCACGCGCTTCGTGCCGCCAGGCCAGGCCGAGCCCTGTGTTGCCAGCGGTCGCTTCGATGATTGTACCGCCCGGCGCGAGCTGGCCACGCTGTTCGGCATTAACGATCATCGACAACGCAATGCGATCCTTGATCGATCCGCCGGGATTTTGGCTTTCGAGCTTGACGAAGAGAATTCCTGACTCCGACGTTGTACCGCTGACCAGCCGTGTTGGAGCTGAAATCAGAGGAGTTCGCCTTGGTGGAGACCTTTCGGACGCAGCGATAGCAGCCATCAACCAGCTTCTTCTAAAACACAAGGTGATCTTCTTCCGCGGCCAGGAGCATCTCGACGATGCGGAGCAGGAATTGTTCGCGCGGCGTCTGGGTAACCTTGTACCTCATCCCACGCAGGGGCCGGCAGCCGGCACGGCCTCAATCCTCAATCTCGATTCCGGCCGTGGCGGTGGCAGGGCAGACCAGTGGCATACCGATGTGACTTTCGTCGATGCCTATCCGAAATTCTCGGTCCTACGTGGCGTCGTCATTCCGGCGGCGGGGGGCGACACGATCTGGTCCAACACGCACGCCGCGTACGAGAATCTGCCGGCGCCGCTCAAAATATTGGCGGACAATCTGTGGGCTATTCATAGCAATGCCTACGACTACGCAGCCGTGCGCCCGCGCGCCACAGCCGAAGAGAAGAAGCACTTCGAGGAAGTTTTCACATCGACGATCTACGAGACCGAGCATCCGGTCGTGCGCGTCCATCCGGAAACCGGGGAGAAGTCGCTGCTGCTCGGCAATTTCGTGCAGCGCCTCGTCGGCCTTTCCAAGAGCGATTCCGCCAAACTCTACGAGGTGTTCCAGTCCTACGTCACTGCCCCGGAAAATACCGTGCGGTGGCGCTGGCAAGTAGGCGACGTCGCTATCTGGGACAACCGTGCTAACCAGCATTATGCGGTCAACGACTATGGCGACCAGCACCGGGTTGTGCGTCGCGCTACGGTTGACGGTGACGTTCCGATCGGCGTCGACGGTCGCCGCAGTATAACCCATGTCAAGGCAGCCAAGCCGGCGGCGAAGGCAGCCTGACCGTCTGAACAGGGTAAAGATGAAAACTTCGTATCGCCGCGGCCATATCGCGCTGCTTAACCGCCCCACAAAGCCTTATGATTTCCGAGAAGCAAGGCGAGTTGCGGGCTCGAGGCTTGGCCCGAAATCGAGGTCCTGCAGCGTGGCGCATGGCTCGAGTCGCTGCTCGTGGCCCCGCTGCAGCGGTACAGGTCCCCCACCGCCCCACCATCTCGCCCGCCCTGCACCTCGGATAGCGATCATTCACCGT
Organism: Mesorhizobium sp. M1E.F.Ca.ET.063.01.1.1; assembly: GCF_003998155.1. NCBI lineage: Bacteria > Pseudomonadati > Pseudomonadota > Alphaproteobacteria > Hyphomicrobiales > Phyllobacteriaceae > Mesorhizobium > Mesorhizobium sp. M1E.F.Ca.ET.063.01.1.1. The sequence goes on along the minus strand of NZ_RZSC01000451.1, from coordinate 2,280 downwards.
TTGTTCATTATGATAGCGCACGATCATAACTGGACATGCTGGTAGCTCGTACATGCCTGAAGGCCCTGCGCGCCGACCCAGCGCCGGGGCCTTTTTACTTCCGCAAAATCGATTCCAGCAACGCGGGCACTTCGCAGGATGTCGGAATCCCGCGCTTGCGATGATACGCCGTACAGCGAATTGCGCGAGTCAAACGAATTTGGGTTTCTCAAATATAGAATCGTCGATACCGATCCTGATGGATCGAGCCTCGACGACGAAGTCAACCATCTTCAAACGGAATTATTCAACATTGCCGAGAGCTCCCGGTGTGCCGTCGAAGCCGACATTGGGGAGGTCAGCGGTCACCAACGATCATGGTGATCGCCAGCATCTTTCGTATTCACATAACCGTCGGCCTTGTACTTTCCCGAGGCCATGACATGAGTGGGTCTTCCAAGCACCGATTTGGCCCGGTAGGATTTGCAGGGGGCGCGGACAAGCGGATGAACAAACGGAATGATGCCGGAAAACTGCGCGCGCCTGCTGGGATTTAGCCGACCGTCGATAGGAACATAGCCCTGGTCGACGGCTTTCTGAAGGGCAAGAGTTTCGCCGACCTGGCTCAGGAACATGGCTTGTCGACAACGAGGGTGCGCCAAATCATCGAGAAGGCCGATCGGCTCGTGGGCGGCGCATTCAGACCAAGACTGAAACGTCCAACGCCTCGCCTCGGTCCGATTTCATGGTCGACTATCCCTATGTGTGCAAATGGCCGAGAAGCACCGGCTGGGTAGCGTCACGCCGCATCATTCTTTGCGGAGCTGGAGCGCGCGGGATCGCTGGAGCGGCTGGTGAAAGCGGTTGCCGGGGCGCACAACACGTGAGCTGGCGCCTCGTGTGGCAAAAGGAGAGGGCGAGAGCCCATGGCCTGCAATGAAGCGATCAAGCATTGCGATCGTGGAACCAAGCTAGTCGACCATCCGGACCGCGGCCTTCAATGCCAGCTCGCCTTGGAATCGGCCTTCCAGGAATTGGCTGAGCGCGCAGCGGAATCCGGCTGGACCGAGGAGATAGCCACGCGCTCCTCGAACTCGCCGGCGCGCGCCTCAGGAGCGACTCCGCCAATGACAGACTGAGAGGACGATTAATCGTGCCAGGGCAACGAGAGAGCGGCAGGTTCAAGAAGCTTCGCCTGAACCGATAGGAACGTCGCTGCGCCAATAAAATTGGCGGTGAAGGCTGACCGCGGCCGAGTCGGGCAAGCGAGCGAAGTGCTGAAATAAGGGCGTGAGAATCCAAGACATCGTTTGTAGAGAGCATCGAGCTTCGCGAGATTGTGGTACAGGATCGACCGCAGGTGTTCTCGCAGCGCTCGCAGAACCCGGGATTCTTCCGCGGCACCCGCCAAGGCGAAGAACGGTCAGAGTTGCACGATAACGTTTAAAAGCGAGCCTTCCTCCGAAAGTCTGCGCGCGCAGTTCCACGGTCCGATGCGCTTTCATAGCTATTCCAATCGCCGCGCCCATCCTCTCCCGGATCAGGTCCAGCGGGTCTGCAGTGCATGCGCCCCCAAAGTGGACGCCATTGGGCCGGGTGAACCGGGCTCGATTGCGCGCCGAAGGCCCGTTCCAGGCCCGGAAATCCGGGTCCGTCAGGGCGAGCGCGTGCGGGTCGAGGTAGAGAACGGCCTTGCCGAGAAAACGACCGTGCACTGGCATCGCGTGCGTGTGCCACATGCCATGGATGGCGTGCCTCACCTCACGCAGAAGCCCGCGAAAAGGCAACGGAAGATCTAGCATTTATGGGGGAAATGTTTTTTCGGAGTGCTTGACCCGCAGGAAGGGCAGGGCATGACTGCCTATCGCCCGACCCGGCCGGCCGCACTCATGACCGGCTGGGCTCGGTTAATCCTGCATGCCGCGCCCATGAGGTTGCGCTCTGTCGGGAGTGCGTCGAGCACAACGACGAGATGTAGTTCACGATCTTTGAAACGCGTGTCAACCATCCAAAGTGTGGATGCCTTTCATCGAAACAAACGATTTCATCAATGTTCTGGAATCCTGCATGGGCAGAACAGAAACCGCCCGAAAGGAGATTTTTCATGCGCTCTACCGGGCAGTGGAGTGCTGGGAAAGGGAGTTGCAACTGACCGGGTCCGACTTCTTCCGAGTCTATGGACAGACTGGGAGACGCGCACGGTGTAGCGGCTCACATCGTCATACTGCACCTACGCCACACACCGGCCGGACCTGATCCGGCTTTATGAGCATTGGGCTTTGTCAGTTGCCCAAGCGTGAT
>NZ_RZSC01000450.1:0-4833 GCF_003998155.1 Mesorhizobium sp. M1E.F.Ca.ET.063.01.1.1 | reverse complement strand
ACCCTGGCCGGCTGACGGCGATGGCCGCGGCGGCCCGCTCGTCCGGAAAACCGGATGCGGCGCGGTTGCTCGCCGATCTGACAGAGGCTATTGCGTCCGGCAAAACGGTTTCGGACTACAGGAGGACGCGCGCATGAAGATGCCGCAGACGATCGGCCTCGTGCATTTCATCGGCATCGGCGGCATCGGCATGAGCGGCATCGCCGAGGTGCTGCACAATCTCGGCTACAAGGTGCAGGGATCCGACCAGGCCGACGGCGCCAATGTGCAGCGGCTGCGCGACAAGGGCATCGAGTGCTTCGTCGGCCATAAGGCCGAGAACCTCGGCGACGCCGAGGTGGTCGTCGTGTCGACGGCCATCAAGAAATCCAATCCCGAGCTGAAGGCCGCGCGGGAGAAGTTGCTCCCCATTGTCCGTCGCGCCGAGATGCTCGCCGAACTGATGCGTTTCCGCCAGGCCGTCGCCATCGGCGGCACGCATGGCAAGACGACGACCACCTCGATGGTGGCGACGCTGCTCGAAGCCGGCGGGCTCGACCCGACCGTCATCAATGGCGGCATCATCAACGCCTATGGCACCAATGCCCGCATGGGCGACGGCGAGTGGATGGTGGTCGAGGCGGACGAGAGCGACGGCACTTTCCTCAAGCTGCCGGCCGATATTGCCGTCGTCACCAACATCGATCCCGAGCACCTCGACCACTACGGCAGCTTCGACAAGGTGCGCGAGGCATTCCGCCAGTTCGTCGAGAACGTGCCGTTCTACGGCTTCGGCGTGATGTGCACCGACCATCCGGAGGTCCAGGCGCTTGTCGGCCGCATCGAGGACCGTCGGGTCATCACCTATGGCGAGAACGCGCAGGCCGACGTGCGTTTCACCAATCATCGCATGGACGGGGCTACGTCCGAGTTCGACGTGGTGATCCGCGACCGCAAGGGCCGCGGCTCGACGACGATCGAGGGTCTGCGCCTGCCGATGCCGGGCCGGCACAATGTCTCCAATGCGACGGCGGCGATCGCGGTCGCGCATGAACTTGGCCTGTCGGCCGAAGCCATCAAGAAGGGCCTGTCCTCCTTCGCCGGGGTGAAGCGGCGCTTCACCCATACCGGTTCATGGAACGGTGTCGACATCTTCGACGATTACGGCCACCATCCCGTCGAGATCGCCGCGGTGCTCAAGGCGGCGCGCGGGGCCACCAAGGGCCGCGTCATCGCGATCGCGCAGCCGCACCGCTTCACCCGCCTGCATGACCTGTTCAATGAGTTTTCCGTCTGCTTCAACGATGCCGACACGGTGATGGTGGCGCCGGTCTATGCGGCCGGCGAGGAGCCGATCGAAGGTGTCTCCTCGGAGGCGCTGGTATCGCGCATCCGCGCTGGCGGTCATCGCGATGCGCGCTATATCGAAGGCCCAGCGGTGATCGCGCCGGCCATTCGCGAGCTTGCCAAGCCCGGCGACTTCGTCATCTTCCTCGGTGCCGGCAACATCACGCAATGGGCCTATGCGCTGCCCAAGGAACTTGGTGGGGCACCCTCATGATGCGCGGCCAGGACCTGATCGACAAACTCGGTGGCCGGCTTGCCGGCCTGCGCGGTCGCGTCACGCCCAACGCCGAGATGGACAAGATCACCTGGTTCCGCGCCGGCGGACAGGCGGAGGCGCTGTTCCAGCCGGCCGACGAGGAGGATCTCGCTGCCTTCCTGCGCGCGGTGCCTGAGGAAATCCCGATCACCGTCGTCGGCGTCGGCTCGAACCTTTTGGTGCGCGACGGCGGTATTCCGGGTTTTGTCGTCAGGCTGTCGGCCAAGGGCTTTGGCGAAGCCGAAGCCACCGGGCCGACCACGATCAAGGCGGGCGCGGCAACGCCGGACAAGCGCGTCGCGGCGGTCGCGTATGAAGCGGGCATCGGCGGCTTCCATTTCTACCATGGCATCCCGGGCGCCATAGGCGGGGCGCTGAGGATGAATGCGGGCGCCAACGGCGTCGAGACGCGGGAGCGCGTGGTCGAGGTGCGGGCGCTCGACCGCGCGGGCAATGTCCATACGCTGAGCAATGCCGACATGGGCTACACCTATCGTCACTCGTCGGCGCCTGGCGGATTGATCTTCACCTCCGCCATCTTCGAGGGCGTTCCGGAAGACAAGGCGGCGATCAAGGCGGCGATGGACGCCGTGCAGAACCATCGCGAGACGGTGCAGCCGATCCGCGAGAAGACCGGCGGTTCGACCTTCAAGAATCCCGAAGGCACTTCCGCCTGGAAGGAGATCGACAAGGCCGGCTGCCGCGGGCTGATGATCGGCGGCGCGCAGATGTCGCCGATGCACTGCAACTTCATGATCAACACCGGCACCGCGACCGGCTACGACCTCGAATATCTCGGCGAGACGGTGCGGGCGCGGGTGCTCGAGAATTCAGGCATAAGGCTGCACTGGGAGATCCAGCGGCTGGGCAATTTCCGGCCGGGTCACGAGGTCCAGGAATTCCTGGGGCAGCTTCTTTAGCTCGCTGCCAAGTTCAAGTAGTACGTGAACTTCAGTGACAGGCAACGGTCGTCAAGCGTTGCCGTAAAGACTCAACGACACGCTTTTTTCTCCCGTTTTCGCGGAAAGTGAATCTCTCGGAATCATAGGCACTTGCCAGGGAATCAACTCTCTGATTCTCTGCCCTAAAGCGTTTCCTGATTTGAGTCGTTTGACGCGTTACCCGCGTTTTCCGTCTGGGGGGCAACCTGCCGGAAGACTCGGACTCAATGTGCGCGAAAGTTGCGTGCGGAAATATCGGTTGCAGGCCCGGCGTGAGAGGGGATGACGGGATGAAGAAGAAACATGTGGCTGTTCTCCTGGGTGGATTCTCCTCGGAGCGGCCCGTGTCTCTGTCCTCGGGGAAGGCGTGTGCGGATGCGCTCGAGAATGAAGGCTATCAGGTTACCCGCGTCGATGTTTCGCGCGATGCCGGATCTGTGCTTGCCGAGCTCAGGCCTGATGTCGCCTTCAATGCGCTGCATGGCCCGTTCGGCGAGGACGGCACCATCCAGGGAATTCTTGAATATCTCGCAATTCCCTACACTCATTCGGGTGTGCTCGCTTCGGCGCTGGCCATGAACAAAGAGCAGGCGAAGAAGGTCGCCAAGGCGTCCGGCATTCCGGTCGCGGAATCGAAGGTGGTCAACCGCTTCGCCGTCCAGAACAAGCATCCGATGAAGCCGCCTTACGTGGTGAAGCCGGTCAATGAGGGTTCGAGCTTCGGTGTCGTCATCGTGCATGAGGGGCAGTCGCACCCACCGCAGGTGATCGGTTCGTCCGAGTGGCGGTATGGCGAGATCGTCATGGTCGAGCGCTACATCCATGGGCGCGAGCTGACCTGCGCGGTGATGGGCGATGTGGCGCTCGGGGTCTGCGAGATCATCCCGACCGGCCATTCCTTCTACGACTATGACTCAAAGTACGTCCCGGGCGGATCAAAACACGAAATCCCTGCTAAAATTTCACCGAATATTTACCAAAAAATACAGACACTGGCCCTCAAGGCTCATCTTGCTATCGGTTGCCGGGGCGTTTCCCGGTCGGACTTCCGTTACGACGACCGTCACTCCGAAAACGGCGAGGTTGTCTGGCTTGAGATCAACACCCAGCCGGGCATGACGCCGACGTCTCTGGTGCCTGAAATCGCCGCGCAAGCGGGGCACTCGTTCGGCGATTTGTTGAGTTGGATGGTGGAGGACGCTTCGTGTCTGCGTTGAGGTGGGGACAGGGCAAAGGCGGTGGGGCTGGTCTCTCGCTGTTCGGTGTGCTGCTGTCGTTCGACCATTTCGTGTTGCCGCGCCAGCTTCGCCGGCCGGTGCGCCTGCTTGCCCGTCTCTGCGACGGCGAGTATGAGCCGCCGCGCTTTTCTGCCGCGATCCTCTCGGCTGCCTTGCTGGCCTCGGCGGGAGCCTATGGTGCCTATCTCGGCGGTTATGCCGACAGTGTCGTGCAGGGCGTGACGGCCCGCACCGGTTTTGCCGTCGACCAGATCAAGGTCGTCGGCAATCGCCAGACTTCCGAAATCGACATACTCGACCGGCTCGGCCTCGACGGCTGGACGTCGCTGATCGGTTTCGATGCCGAGGCCGCGCGCGAGCGCATCACGACATTGCCCTGGGTCGAGGTTGCGGCGGTGCGCAAGATCTATCCGCATACGCTGGAAGTGCGCGTCGAGGAACGTGAGCCCTTCGCGCTCTGGCAGCAGGGCGATTCGCTTTCGGTGATCGAGCGCTCGGGCGAGGTGATCGCGCCGTTCTCGGGCGGCAAGCAGGCCTTGCTGCCGCTGATCATCGGCACGGGCGCGCCGGCCAAGGCGCCGGACTTCCTGGAGAAAATCAAGCGCTATCCGGAGCTCGCCGACACGGATATAGCCTTTGACGCGCGACATCGCCGCGGTCGACATGCGGCTGTCCGATCGGCTGGTGGTGGAGCTCTCGCCAGAGGCGGCGACGCAGCGCGAGGCCGCGCTCAGCGAAAAGCCGAAGAGCCAGACCAAGCGCAAGTCGGAGACGAAGATATGAGCTGGCTTGGCGGCAGCGGTGATGCTTCTTCGCGGCGGTCGGGCACGCTTACGGTGCTCGATGTGGGCTCGAGCAAGGTTTGCTGCGTGGTGGCGAAGTTGAAGCCGCGCGAGGACGGCAAGCTTCTGCGCGGACGCTCGCACCGCATCCAGGTGATCGGCATCGGCCATCAGAAATCGCAAGGCGTGAAGTCTGGCGTCGTGGTCGATCTCGACCGCGCCGAGCATGCCATCCGCCTCGCCGTCGACGCGGCGGAGCGCATGGCGGGGCTCACCGTCGATTCCCTCAT
>NZ_RZSC01000044.1:0-18690 GCF_003998155.1 Mesorhizobium sp. M1E.F.Ca.ET.063.01.1.1 | reverse complement strand
CTTCCTCCTCGAAGGCGACTCCTTCTTCAGACAGCTGCACTCGTCGACCGATCCGATGCAGCAATTCGAAGCCAAGCTCGGCCTCGAGATCCTGAATGGTGCGTGTCACCGCAGGCTGGGAACGACCGAGCATGTCAGCCGCCTTGGTGATGCTGCCGCTGGCAGCAACCGCAAGGAAGGTCTGAAGGTCTCGGGTTTCCATGCTCTCCCTACATGCGCAATCTGAATGATTGACATCGTCTCATTCGTTTTTGATATATGTCAAGTAGAAACGAATGTTCGCTGCGGCTTTGCGCATTTGCCGGCTCAGAGCCAGAATCCCGATCGGAAGCGGCCGATGAGGGCAGATGCGGCTCCAACTTGCGCAAGAACCTAATGAAAAATTGAAGCTGATCGACAGCAATGGCGAACCATAAAGCCCGCAGCAGGAGGAATATTAATGCGCGTGAGTATTTTGGGCGCCGGAGCAATAGCTTATGGCCTTGCCGCTTATTTGGCAGGATCGGGGCATTTGCCAACGCTCTGGTCGCCGTCGGGACAGCGCACCAGGGCGTTGGCTGCTGGCGAGTTGTTGAAGGCGACGGGGGATATAGAGGCGACGGTTCCGGTGCGCATTGCCAAGGATTGCCAGGATGCCATCGCCAATGCGCACGTGGTGGTGATCGCGCTCCCGGCCTACGGCCACAAGATGGTGATAGATGCCGCCGTCCCCCATTTGATCGATGGAGTTCCGGTCATCATCAGTTCGCATTGCTCATTCGCAGCGCTGTATCTCTCCAAGCGGTTGGCCGAACGCAAGGCCTCGTTGCCGATCGTCGTTTGGGGCACAACGCTGGTGACTGGCCGCCAACTCGGACCAACCGAAGTTCATGTCACTACCATTCGCCAGAAGCTTGACGTCGCGACGCTACCTTTCAAAGCCCAAGATGAAGGGTACGAACTTTGCACGACTTTGTTCGGCGATCGTTTCGTCAAGCGCGACGGGATGCTGGCGATCGCGCTCAGCAACCTCAATCCACAGAACCACCTGGGAATTGCCCTTCTTAATCTGACACGGATGGAAAAGGCCGAACGATGGAGCCAGGGGGGGAATGTCACCCCGGCCGTCGGCCGCCTTATCGAGGCTTTGGATGCAGAGCGGTTGGCAATCGCAGCCCATTTCGGCATCGCGGTTCGCACCGTCAAAGAGCATTTTTCACTATCGTTCCATGTTCCGATGGGAACCGTTTCGGAAATGAACCAGGAGATGGACCGCCAGGGCCGCGGTGGCTTTGGACCGACAACCATCGAAAGCCGCTACATTCTCGAGGATGTTCCGTTCGGGCTGCTGCCGACCGTACTGTTGGGGAAGATCACCGGGAAACCGGCCATGCTCCATGAGTCTGGAGTTTCAATATTGTCGGCGGCTTATGGTCGCGACCTCAGGGCAGACAATGACATTCTTCCTGCTCTCGGGGTTGAAGGGTGGTCAGACGCGGGCCTCGTTAATCTTTCGCGTGAGGGATTCTAACTAGCCGCAGCGGAAATGCTGAGCCACGTTAGGGCGTGGCCTTGCCTGTCCGCTTTGATGAAGAGTTTCGGGCGCCGGCAGGTGTAGGAAAGTCCTTCGGCCCATACACATCATTGGAACTCCGATCGTGTGGCGATGGCCGTTGATGACGCGATCTGGGATAACCACCGTCTGCATCCTGTTGACGACATGATGTCGTCCTAAATGCGACCGGGGAACGGTGGTGGCGCTTGGTGATTTTGCATGGGGATCGATGGTAGCGGGTGACCGTTTCAAGCGTTTCCCACATTCCGAACCGGTGCCGTTCGTATTCCGTGTCGCGTCATAGCGGAACAACCGTTGGCGCGAGGAGTACTTAGAAGTGAAGGTTTGACGCCAGAAGCTGAGCATGGCTGCTTTGCGCCGCAAAAGCAGTCATAGAGAACTGCCTGACGCACCGAGTAACTAGCTGTCCTTCGGCAGTCCAGCCTAGATGTCGGGACGACCTGTGCGCTAGCTCACCACGCTTGGCAACGGCGCCATCGGTACCACCGACTGGAGGCTTATGCCGTGCCCTCGCGATAGTCAGTGCTTTCGCGCAACGCGTCGAGCACCTCGTCACGCGTCAGCAAACCCTCTTCGATAGCAAGCTCGATGAACGGTCGCTGCTCGTTGGCCGCGGCATATACGAGCTTCGAGACCTTGGCGTATCCGAGTTTCGGAACAAAGACCGTCGCGAGAGCTGACGATCGCATCAGGTTTTTGAGCGATTGCTCGCGGTCAGCCTCAATGCCGGCAACGCAGCGGTCGGCAAAGATCCGGGTCGATTTCGCCAGCAATTCAATGGAGTCAAACAGGCGAGCGGCAATGACGGGCTCAAAATGGTTGATCTCGAGTTGTCCTTGCAGCGATGCCAGCGACACGGCGGCGTCGTTACCCACGACTGCGAAAGCCACCTGCTGCATCATCATGGGGAGGACAGGGTTGATTTTGCCGGGCATGATGGAGGAGCCAGGCTGGACCGAAGGAAGATGTAGTTCTCCCACGCCGCTGTTCGGACCCGATGAAAGGATGACGAAGTCCGAAGCGATCTTCCCGATGACTTCGGCGCAGATGCGAATCTCGGAGGAGACGCGCGCGAATCCATCAGCGCTCTGCATGGCGTCGAACATGTTTTCGCCAGGGCGGACGTTGGCTCCGACGATCTTGCGCAGGTGCCGGTATACGGCGATACGATAACCGGGCGCCGAACCGAGACCGGTGCCAATGGCTGTTCCGCCGAGGGGCAGGACCAGCATTTCGTCACGCGCAGTCATCAACTTCGGCACGAGCCTGCGAATTGCCGCCGCGTAGCCGCCGAAGGCTTGACCCAGGCGCATCGGTTGGGCCGCCTGCATGCAGGTCCGACCAATCCTCAGCACGTCGTCGAAGGCCCGTGCGCGATCCTCGAGCGCCGCCACCAGATGCGACAAGGCGTCCATGAGCGATTGTGACTTGTCGTAGACCGCCAGCTTCACCGCTGTTGGCACGACGTCGTTGGTCGATTGGCCGGTATTGACATGGTCGTTCGGGTGGATGCGGTCATATTGGCCCGGCTCGTCTCCCAACAACTGGAGTGCGCGGTTCGCAATCACCTCGTTCACGTTCATGTTGATCGATGTGCCGCCTGACCCTTCCAGGAGATCGATGACGAACTGGTCGACATGACGGCCATTCTCGATTTCCTCCGATGCCGCAATGATCGCATCGGCGATTTCGGCGGGCAGCACGCCAATGTCGCGATTGGCAGCTGCTGCCGCATGCTTGACGCGTGCAAGCGCGACGATCAGCTCCGGCGCGTCCCCAAGTTTGCGGAATGAAATATCAAAGTTCTCCTGACCGCGGAGCGTGGCAACCCCATAGAGTGCCCCTGCGGGCAACTGTCTGGACCCAAGGCTGTCGGTATCGATACGGGTGTGCGGCATGCGGGTTCCATCCGGCAATATGATGGACATCAGCATGGCAAAGCTGTCTGCGGTTTGAAACCAAAGACGTGAGACTTAAATGATTTCACTGAACAGCATAATTTGAATTTATTGTAGTGGCAGGTCGTTGCGGGCTCGTCCTACGCCCGGTAAGCGATAACGACACGCGCCGAGGACCCAGCTTGCTGCCCAGAATTGCTTTCATTGGAACCGGGGGAACCATCGCGTCCATCGGGAGCGACCCATTCGATCTGTTGGACTACAATGCTTCAGATGAGCGTGTGGATGCACGGACACTCCTGGAGCGGTCCGGCCTGCTGGGTACAATTGCGGATATCGTACCTATCGATTTCCGGCGGATGGACAGTACGGCGATTTCGTCCGCTGACTGGGCCGACCTGGCCAGCCTGTGCCGACAGCTATCCCGTGACTCAACATTCGATGGGATAGTGATCGGCCACGGAACGGCCAGCCTCGAAGAAACAGCATGGGTCTTGTCGCTGGTTCTGGAGGTCAAGGTCCCAGTGGTCGTCACCGGGTCCATGCGGCCGCTCACGGGCATATCTTCGGATGCGGGCGCGAATCTGGCGGCCGCTGTCCGCGTCGCAACTGCGAAGCACGAGGACGGAGGCAACGTTTTCGTCGTTCTGAATGACGAAGTCCATTCGCCGCGTGCTGTCACGAAGAACCACACGCTGCGTCTGAACGCCTTCCAATCGCCCTGGCTTGGACCAATAGGCACCATCGACGGATCGCGAGTCAGCTTGGCAAGGCAACCTCGGCCAAAAGCGGCTGGTTTCCCACAAGATTTGCTGCGTCGGCTGCCGCGCGTCGACATCGCTTACAGTTACGTCGGCGCCGACGGTTGCGCGATCAGGGCATTTGTCGAGGCTGGCGCGAGAGGCATCGTGTCCGCTGGCTTCGGTCCCGGAATAGGATCGCCGGCCGAGACCGCTGCCCTGGCCGACGCGATAGCGGCTGGGGTTGTCGTCGTGCAGTCGTCGCGCGCGGGAGCAGGCCAGGTTGTTGACAGCGCCCGGCACAAGGCCATGGGCATTATCGCTGGCAACGATCTCAATCCACAGAAGGCTCGTATCCTTCTCGCCCTTTGTCTTGCGCGAGAAGACACCCCGCAGAAAATTGCGCAGGTTTTTCAGTCGATTTGAGCTGCATCCGGCGAAGCCGGGGACCAGACCATGTCTTTTGACATCTCTTCAAGCCACGATATCTGGCCGATGATCTGGGGCAGTGTGTAACGCCGCAGCATATCGCGTGCGGCCTCGGCGATACGCGGCCCGAGCGTGTCGAACTCACCGCGCCGTGTGATGAGTGTCAGTTCCCTTGAAAAGCCAGGGCTGGGCAGGGGTAGCACGGCAAGCGCCGGGAAGTGCACTGCGCCCTGGAGGAGGCAGAGAGGTGTCATGATTGCCACTCCCATACCTCCGACTACCATGGCCAGCAGCGAGTCCGACGTATCGAAGGCGAGCACCTGCGGGTGCTCAATGCGTAGCCTCCGCAGGTGCCGCTCAACCTGTGCGCCCATATGGGAGCGGGCACTGTAGCGGATTAGGCGATGCTCGAACAAAACGTCCCGCAATGGCCGGTTGCGCAGCATATCCCCCCAAGCGGCGGGACAGACCAGCACGAAAGGCTCGCGAAAGAGCGGGAACCGCATCAGCCCGTCGAGTTCTCCCATGGGGTCTGAGCTGATCGCCGCGTCAATCTCATGCCGCATCAGCGCATCGGTATGGGCGTGGGCCAGCCCTGAGAAGGCGGTCACGCGCAAGGCGATAGACCCTTCCATAAGGTCGCGGATCAGGACCGGCCCAACCGCCGACGCAAACGTATCCACCATGCCGAGACGCAGATCCTGGCGCTCGGGGCGCGATGCCGTCGCTCTGACCTCCTCGACCGCTCGCTCGGCCCTGAGGGCGATTTCCCGGATATGGGCAACGAGAACTCGGCCTGCCTCAGTCGGTACCAGAGGTCGGCGGTCTCTATGCACGAGCGGCACATCGATCTGTGCCTCGGCGCGCTTCACCGCTTGCGACACCGCGGATTGCGTCAGGCCAAGCTGAGCCGCTGCGGCGCTCATGCTGCCTTCCTCAATGACGGTCGCGGCGATTTCCAGAGCATGCAAGTCGGGGAGCAGCATGTGCAGTCAGGATAATGGTTTCCAGTAATCTCACTACTAATAGTGATTTGCCATTGCCGCAAGACAGGACATTCAACAGGCTTGCTGCGTACTGAGTACCTGCGCTGCGCAAACAGAAGTCCAAAGAAAAAAACGGGCACAGGTTGGTTCTTGAGGACTGAACTCCATCAGAGGGAATTGAAATGATTAACCTGAAGGCACTGGCGCTTGCAGCCGGCATCGCATTCACCGGATCAGTAGCTTACGCCCAGACGCTCGACTGCGGCACCGATACACTTTGCCGCGTAAAAGCGGCCGGCGTGCTGAAGATCGGCACGAAGGACGACTATGTACCGTGGTCATACCGGGCTGCGGACGGCAGCTTCAAGGGTATGGAAGTCGATATCGGTAACAAGATTGCCAAGGTCCTCGGCGTGAAGACCGAATTCGTCAAGGTCAATTCTGCCAATCGCTTCGAATTCCTCGCGCAGGGCCAGATCGATTTGATGATCGCATCGGCCTCGGATACCGCTGAACGGCGCAAGATCGTCACATTCGTGCATCCGAACTACTATTCGTCCGGCTATACAGTATTCCTGCCGGCTGCAGTGAAGGCCACCCAATGGAGCCAGATTTCCGGCCAGACTGTCTGTGCCGTCCAGGGCGCCTGGTACAACAAGCCGGCCCAGGAGGAATTCGGCATCAAGGTTCTCGCTTTCCCGGGCACCGCGGAGACCGAAGCCGCCATGACCCAGGGGCGCTGCATCGGCCTGCTGGAGGACGATAACCAAATTAACGTTCGCCTGAGTGACCCGAAATGGGCAGGTTACCAGATGCCGCTGCCAATTCAGGCAGACACGCCTTGGGGCATGGCGGTGCGGCAGGCGGATCAGTCGTCGCCCTTCTATTACTTCGTAGCGGGTGTGATCTCGGAGATGCATCGGGACGGCACACTCCTCGATCTGGAAAAAGCGAACGGCATCAAGAACTCAGCCTTCTTGATCAGGATGCATGACGCTTTGAAGGACCACATCGACTGATCCTTGCATAACGGCATGTCCGGCGCCGCGGCGCCGGACCAACTGAGGTCAGGGCTTATGATTGCCGACATCCAGACATTCTTTCGTCATCTCGCGGACTCCGGGATAAACCTGACCATCTTTTACGATGCGTTCGACTTCGATCGCTTCGTGAAGGGTCTCGGCAACACGCTTTTGTTGGTCGTGCTCAGCGGATTCTTCTCCATCATTATTGGCGCAGCAGGCGCCGCGGTTCTCACGCTAAGTAAGGGACCCGCTACAGCGGTCGTACGTGCCTATGTTGCGCTTTTCCGCAACACGCCGCTGCTTGTGCAGATGTATTTCTTCTACTTCGCGATTGGCAGCATCATGCCCGTGTCACAGAATGAGATCGGCCTGCCGGTGCCGCTCCTTGGCAGTTTCAGTTGGGCGGTTATCTCGCTTTCGCTCTACTCCGGCGCGTTCAACGTGGAAACGTTCCGCTCCGGTGTCGGCGCGGTTCACAATTCCTACGAGGAAGCTGCCCTGGCGCTGGGTTACAGTCGCACGCAGGCCTTCATCTCCGTCACGGTCCCACTGGCGCTGCGATTCTCTTTCGCCTCGCTGTCGAACAACTTAGTCGACCTGACCAAGGCAACGACGGTCGCCTACGCGGTCGGCGTAGCTGAGCTCCTCTACGTGTCCAACCAGATCTGGTCGGATTCGCTGAACACCATCGAGATGATGAACGTCATGCTGCTGATCTACCTGGGGCTGACCGGAGCCGTCGTCTTCATCATCAACCGGGTTGAGGCGGCGACACGTTTGCCCGGATTTGGTCTGGGAGTCGGGTGATGGGGGACCTGAACTTGTTCGGTCGCCTCCTGGAGTGGATGCCCTTCCTCCTGAAAGGATTTGGCCTCAACATCCTGATGAGCGTCCTTGCCATCACCATCGGCACGACCGTTGGGACGTTCCTGGGGCTGGGACAACTGTCGAGCCTGCGCATTGTCGGCTGGCCCTCGCGGCTGGCCACGCAATTGTTCCGCAACGCACCGTGGCTGGTCCTGCTGTTCTACTGCATCTTCCTGATGCCCTATCAGGTCAGTATCGGCGGCTCCGTGATAGTTATGCCGAGCTGGCTACGCGCCACGATAGGGTTCTCGTTCCCCGTGGCCGCAAATTTCTCGGAAATCGTACGTGGGGCGGTCAACTCCGTCCCGCGTGGTCAGTGGGAGGCCGCCGAAGCCTTGGGCTACAGGCGTAGCGCAACGCTGTTTCGTATCATTCTGCCGCAGTGCATTACTCGGATGATCCCACCGTGGATGAACCTCTATGCGCTCCTCCTTACCGCGACCCCACTCTCGGTGATCGTTGGCGTGGAAGAGGCTTTGGGCAGGACGCAGGCGGCAGTTCAGGCGGTGTCGGACTCGCGGATGCTGATACCGATGTACCTTTCGCTGCTGGCGATGTTTTTCATCTACACGTGGCCGATCAACCGCCTGTCCCTGATGCTCGAGCGCCGCTTCCGTACGAAATGAGGTTTCGATATGAACTTCTCCAGCTCGTCCCAGCCCTTGATTGCGCTTCGCGGTGTTCGCAAGTCTTTCGGAGCCGTCGAGGTTCTCCGCGGCATCGACATAGATATCCGAAAGGGCGAAGTCGTGGCCATCATTGGCCCGTCCGGATCGGGTAAATCGACAATTCTGAGAACGATCAACGGGCTGACGCCGATCAATGAAGGCGTCATCACGGTCGGCGAGATCAAGGTCAACGATCCGAAAGTCGACAAGGTCAAGCTTCGACATCGTGTTGGCATGGTCTTCCAGCAATACAATCTGTTCCCGCACAAGACGGTGCTGGAGAATGTCGCCATGGCGCCGATCCAGGTGCTGAAGCAGCCTCGGCCTCAGGTCGAAGAACGCGCCCGCAAGCTCCTCGGCGAGATGCGCCTTCCAGACAAAGCGAGCTCCTATCCTGGAGAGCTGTCAGGCGGCCAGCAGCAACGTGTTGCGATTGCGCGGGCGCTGTGCATGGAGCCCGAAGTTATCCTCTTCGACGAAGTCACCGCGGCTTTGGACCCGGAGATGGTGAAGGAAGTGCTTTCCGCTGTCAGGAAAGTCGCCGAGGATGGCATGACCTGCATTCTCGTGACGCACGAGATGGGTTTCGCGCGCGAGGCGGCGGACCATATCTACTTTACCGACAAGGGTGTGATCGTTGAGCATGCACCGCCCGCCGACTTCTTCGCACGTGCAAGTGATCCGCGAACCAAGGAATTCCTTTCCAAAGTTCTGTAGGCATTGTTTCCACTGAGCACATCTTTGACCTCATCGACAATGTCGGCGCGGTCGTCGCTCGGGTGCCAAACGTCCGCTTCCGGCGCGATCGCGACCGTCTCCCGGCACCTGAATTGCGGCTGAGCAAACTGACGGCGCCGCATTGAAATTATTGAGAAATTTTGCCCGAGAGCGCTACCATAAATTTCGATTTTAATAAGTATTTCAAACGCTTAACGGATTCGTGGTAGCGGAGGTTCGTGGTAGCGGAGGAGGGACTTGAACCCCCGACCCCAGGATTATGATGCCTGTACGGCCCTTTGATTTTGCTTCGGAAATTCGCCCTATGTCGCAACCATGTCGCGTTCACCCCAGAAGCGATCTTTCCGCAGCCGCCATTTCGTCCGCATCGTCGCCGCGCGGGAAGAGGTGCCCGTAGGTGTCCATCGTCATGGTGATCGAGCTGTGGCCTAAGCGCTCCTGGACGACTTTCGCCGGGAGACCGAGGCCGCCGTCCTGTGTGCGATTGATCGACCACGATGCATAGAAGTGGCGCAGGGCGTGCAACCCGCCATATTTCGCCGCGACGATCGGTTGGTCCTCGTCGTCCTTTTCTCCGGTCGGAACCGTAACTCCAGCCGCCACTTGGGAGGGCAGAAAGCCGCGCTTGATTATGTTCGATCGGCTCTCGATATTCCCGCTGCCGTTCGGGAACACATAGTGTAGCTCGGTGATGGTTTCTGACTCCTCGGCGCCCGGGATGCGACGGCGGGGGCAGGCGAGCTTCCACTCGCGGAGCACGTTGGTCACGATGGGCGGTACCGGTATGGTCCTCTCGCCGGATTCAGACTTCGGCGGCCCGATCTCTCCATAGTCATCAGCGCGCTGGCGTACGGCTATCTCGGCCTTGTCCAGGTCGACGTCCGACCAGCGCAAGCCCCGAAGCTCTGAGGATCTCATGCCGCTGAAGATCGCCGTGATCAGCAGCGGGCGCCACCGGCCGCGAACCGCGGCGACAATCGCCCTGATCTCTTCGCGGGTTGGAATGTCGACGCCGACCTTGAGTTTCCCTTTCTGTCGCTTGTCGGCTTGCCGCTCCTTACCCCGGCGGCGCCGGCTGCGCATATCCTTCACCGGATTGCGCGTGGCGAGCCCGCGCTCTTGGGCATCCGAGAGCAGCGAGCCCAGAGAGCCGAGCACCTTGCGCGTCATGGCCTGAGATCTGCCGTTCCTGCGAAGCTTGTCCTGGAATTCGCGAACGCCCGGCACCGTGAGTTGAGACAGCAGCGTCGACCCGAGGAAGGGCTTGATGTGCAATTCGATATGGCGCTTCCGCTGATCGATAGACGAGCGCTCGAGGCCCTCGTCCTCGCCGGTCGCGATCCAGAAGGCGCTGGCGGCCGAAACGGTCACGCTGTCGCTATCGGCAACATGTAAACCCTCGCGGATCTCAACCTTCGCGGTCGCAGCGAAGCAGTCGGCATCTTTCTTCTTCGCGAAGGTCTTCAGCCGGCGAACGCCTTTCGTGTCGAGATAGTCGACGACCCAAGCCTCTTTTTCGAGGCCTTTGGCCGTTTTCCATTTGCGCTTACGGATCGACATGGCGGATCAACCCCGGGCGGAAACTAAAGTCCCTTTCAACATTGCCTTCTTTGTCCAAGTGGACCCCACTCTGTTCGCGATCCTCAATGCTGGCTGTGCCGTCAACACGCACGACGACTTTATCGCCTGTCGTTAGTGTGAAGGTGATCTGGTTGGATCCCATGCTCAGTGTCGAAAGCAGCGGATGGCCGATAAGGACATCCCTGGCGACATCGGCGAGTACTCGTGTGTCCTTCAGCCGCTCCTGGAAGCGACGGGTAATGGACTGGGCGGTGTCGCGGCGGTTCAAGGCGTCGTCCAGAAGTTTCCGCGCGGCGTCGACCTCTGACGGTAGCCCCATATCGGTCTGATAAGCGGTAATCCGGTCGACCAGCTCGACCGGCAGCACATAGACGCGGCGCTGCGTCTTCGCTTTGTCATCGGCCATTTTCATTCTCCCCGATATCTTACCATACGTTCGCATATCCTCCTGTCATATGCAATTGACACTTGAATGTCAATGAATACTGACACATGATATAACATCGTCACAGTGAGGCCCCGCAATACGAGCTGAAACGGAGGAAGCAGGCATGACCGAAAGGGTGAACTCTCAGGCGATTGACCTCGTGTGGGGCGCAAAGGCCATCGGACTGGAGATCAATCGCAGCCCGCGCCAAACATACTGGCTGCTTGAGTCCGGGAGGGTTCCGGCAAAGAAGATCGGAGACCAGTGGGTAGCGGAACGCGGAAAGCTGCGTGCGGCCCTCGTGGGCGAAGCTGCATCGGACACGGGGGTCGCATGAATCATGACCTCCAATGCGGAACCGCCCGCATTTGGGCTGCGGGCGGCTCAGAAAAGTGATCTAGCGGGCGGCCAGATCGATCACAGACATAGCCAACCTGCTTTCATTTTGCAAGCAGTGCAGAGACGGCCAGCCCGTGCCGTCACGATGCACGATCTCGTCGTAGGTTCTTTCTGCCGAGACCATCCATGCCGGATTCGGCAACAGGTCGAGACCTATCGCGAACTCCTCGATTTCCGCAAACACGATCTCGATAGCTTCGCCGCCGAGAAGCTCGTGACTGTTGACGAAATCGGGGTGCGCCGGCGCAAGGCCAGCCACGGCGGCAATGGATGGAGGGACTGAGCGATGGGCCAGCTCAACCGGAAATTCGCCTCCGTTCCGCGCGACTTCTATGTCACGCCGGCAACCGCGGTGCCGTCGCTGCTGCGATGGCTGGAGCCACAAACGCTGTTCTGCGATCCGACTGCGGGCAACGGTGCATTGATCGACCACCTTTCCGCGCAGGGGCATCGCTGCGTCGCCGCCTTCGACCTTTCTCCGGGCCGGGAGGACATTGTCGAACGAGACGCGCTGACGCTCTCCGAAAGGGAGGTCGGCGACGCCGACATGCTCATTACAAACTTGCCTTGGTCGCACCCAGTCTTTTCGAACCTTATTCGGCACCTGATGACGATCAGGCCGCAGTGGACGCTGGCGCCGGCGCGTTGGGCACACGCTGCGCGCTCGGCGGCGCTGGTCAACCACTGCAGCCATATTGTCTGCCTCCCACGCCTGAAATGGTTCCGTGACAGCAAGCATACCGGAACGCAAGACAGCGTCTGGCTTCGGTTCGACGTAAGCCACCGGGCAGGCCCCCACTTCTATCCGCGTGGATGGCAGCGATGAGCGAAGTTTATCGGCGAAGCTTCCACCTGCCGCACGGTCACAAGGTGACCTTCAGCTACGGGGCTGAAGGCCTGCAATGCATCGCGGAACCTTGGCCTCCGGTTCAACTGTCGGCCCGTCAGCGGCGGCGCCTTTCCGCAGCCTACGAGGCGGCTCGGGCGGAGTTCATGAGCGATGTCGCGACTATGCTAGGCGGCCCTGTTCACGTCCTCGACGGGAAGGGGCTGCACGTCTTCACACCCGCGAGGCGGCAATGACGGGCTTTACCTATTCCGATCTCGCTGGGCTCGCCGACGGCCGCGTAGTCGCAGATGTCGCCTGTCCACTGTGCGGCCCAGACCGCCGGGACCCACATAACCGCAACCGCACGGTGCTCCGGCTCTGGTCGGAACCGGGCTTCATCACCTTCCACTGCGCCCGTTGCGGCGAGCATGGCGTTGTCCACGGCGGCGGACGCCGCGAGATCGGCGAGGCCGAGCGGAAGGCGATGCTTCGCGCCCGTGAAGCCATCGCCGCGCGTGATGCCGACACCGCCAGAGAACGGCTCCAGAAGGCCGTGTGGCTGTGGTCGATGCGCCAGCCTGTCCGAGACTCGCCGGCCGAACGCTACCTGCGGGAGGCGCGCTCGATCTCCAGTTCGCTGCCGCCGACGCTCGGGTTCTTGCCAGCCCGCGACGATCACCCTCCGGCTCTGATCGCGGCGTTCGGCATGGCCAGCGAGGCCGGGCTGGGCCGTCTGGCGATTGCCGATAGGCAGGTCCGGGGCGTGCATCTGACCCGCCTCCGGCCCGACGGCAGCGGCAAGGCCGAGGAGCCAGCGAAGATCATGATTGGACGCTCGGCGGGCTGGCCAATCGTGTTAGCGCCCCTGAACGACCTACTTGGACTGGCCGTCGCCGAAGGCATCGAGGATGCGCTGAGCGCACATCAGGCGACCGGGCTTGGAGCGTGGGCGGCAGGCTCGGCCTCGCGGCTGCCGGCGCTGGCGGATCAGGTGCCCGGCCACGTCGATTGCGTCACCGTGCTGACGGATGACGATGTCGCCGGTCGTCGCCACGCCACGACTTTGGTCGAACGGCTGATCCAACGCGGCATTCATGCCGAATTGAGCATTCCCGGAACGGAAGCGACGTGATGCCCCGCGATGCCAACGACATCCTGCGCGAAGAGGGCGAGGCGATCCTGCGGGATAAGATCGACAGGATGCGGCGAGAGCACAAGCATCCTTATGACAGCAATACGCGCTATCGGCCGGAGCCCGACGCAACACAGCCGTTGAACCGCAGTGGCCATGCACAGGCGCAGGAACGGGACCGCCCGCCGAAGGTACGACTGCTCAACTACCGGCAATACAGGGCCGAGAATGCCGCCAGCGCCGCGGGCGCGAGCCTCGTCAAGGGGCTGATCCGCGTCGGCACGCTTGTCTCCCTCAACGGCCGCCCAGGCGCAGCCAAGACAGCCCTCATGGTCGAACTGGCGAAATGCCTCGACGCTGGCGAGCCGTTTCTGGGCAGGGAAACGAAGCAGACGGTGGTCGCCTACATCGCCGCCGAGGACGAGATCGATGTCGTCAACCGCCTTGAGGCGCTTGAACTGGACAGCATCATGATCGTCGTTTCCGAGGAAGGCGTACCACTGACCAGACCGGACAGGGCCACCGCCATCGTTCGCGAAGCGATTACACAGGCCCGAGAGATGTTTCCGGGCCGCGAGGTGTTCATACCTTTCGACACACTCAGGGCCGGCCTCGATGGTCAATCGGTCCTCGAGGACAAATTCACAAGCCCGGCGCTGAACAGGCTGCGCAAGCTCGCTGAGGACGAACGTGTCGTCATCTGCATGGTCAACCATACCAACCGGGAGAATCCGAAGCAGACGAAAGGTGAAACGCTCGAGGCCGTCGTCGCGACGGAATTGATCCTGCTCGAGGGCGAGGGCGGCTGGTTCGAGGTACATGTGGGCAAGAACCGGTCGGGCCCGCCCCGGAAACAGCTCGGCCGCCTGCGCTGCACCAGCATTTCGGTCGGCGATGTCGAGGCAGCCATCGTCGACGAGATCGAAACCGTCGAGCCCAGTTCCACACCCGACCAGAAGGCTCGCAAGTTCGGAGGCAACCAAGCGCTCATCTTGCGGATGATGCGCAACGCGCTCTTCGAACACGGTTTCCCGTTCCGGCCGTTCGGCCCGGACGGTCCGCAGGTCAAAGCGGTCAAGGAAGCAGTGCTGCGTGAGGAGTTCATCGAGCGGAAGGCAGGCAACAATCGGGAATACAAGCGGCGCGGCTTCAATGAAGCGCTGAACCGCCTCCTCGATGCGGTTCTCATGCGTGGCGAAAACGCAGATGGCGAAGGCGTCATCTGGCACGCCGAAAGGCACGCTGAAACGGGAAAGCCGGAAAATTTCCAGGCACCCGGGGAGGAGCCATGAAAAACCGACCGGGAAACTTCCCTCATCTAAGCTTCTTTCCCGTATTTCCCGCTAGAGGCTGGAGTCGGGAGAAGGGTGCGGGAAAGGAAGAGGATATAGGAACCTTTCCCGGTTTTCCCGGGACAGCAAAGGGTTCGGGAAGGGGCCGGACGCTTCATCTGCCGCGTGGACCACCTAAGGCTTCCGTTGGCCAATCGACGACGAAAATTCAACGCAACTGCCAGCGTGATACTTCAACCCGCAAACCGGAGGTAAGTCCCATGAATGATCTTGACCCGCGTGACAGATCCAGTTTTCAGGCGATGCTCGATTTCTTCCGCGATCACCCGCCCGTTGAGGATGATCTCTTCGGTGGCGACTCTGATGTCGGCGAAGAATACGAGGCTGCGATACTAGCAGCGTTCCCGAACGCTGGTGACCATGTCATTGCCGTTGCCGAGGAAACCGTCACCCGTCGCAAGGTGACGATCTTAGGCCTTGAGATCGTCGATTTTGGTCGGCAGCTTGAGGTGGTTCTCGACGAGAACCAGGAAGTTTTGCAGGTAGGGTACATCGGTCCTGTGCCGGTGGTACGGCTACCCGATGGTAAAGCATTCATCCTGAAGAGCGCGTACGACCTCGCCGAACTACGCGCAATGTTGAAACCTTCACTGGAACCACCAGCAAAAGATGGCGACAAGGCGCACTGACAGGAAAATTGCGGGTGGCAATCGCTGCCGCCCGCCCACCATGGTGAACGGGATCATGGTCCACCGAGGCAGCCCGTCATGACGGGCTCCGATCGTTAGGTCCGTGACGCTACAGTCGCATTGCGGTATTCTTGGCTATGCCGATGCTTCGAAACCAGCGCCATGAACGGTTCGCTCAAGGTCTCGCCAAGGGCCTGAGCGGCAAGGCCGCCTACGTCGAGGCCGGCTATCGGTCGACCGGCAATGCCGCCGAAGTCGGGGCCGCGAAATTGGTCAGGAATGGTAAGATTGAGGCACGCATCGCCGAGTTGCAGGCGCGGCAAGTGCGGCGGCTCGATGTGACGGTCGAAAGTATCGTAGCCGAGTTGGAGGAAGCGCGGGGGGCGGCGCTGGCTCACAAACAGCTTGCAGCGGCTGTCGCAGCCTCCCTAGGCAAGGCGAAGCTCCTCGGGCTGATTGTCGACCGGGCCGAGGTTGAGAGTGTGATCCGCAAACCTATGCGCGAGCCGGGCCAAGTCGAGCAGATGAGCTTGGAGGAATGGCAACAGCGGTTTACGCCGAAGGTGTTGGTTCCGCAGCGTGGCGACGGCGATTTCGCCGCCGAACCTGAAAGAGCCGAGGAGGCAGAAGAGATCGGGATCGTCGAGGCGATCCGGCGGGCCAAGGCGGCAAGGCGGATCAAGCCGACCGGCGTTGGGCCGGGCTAGCGGCGAAAAACAGGTCCGGAAGACCGTTACCGACCCTCTGCGGTCATCTGCAACAGTCGCGGTGAAAGGCTCGATTGAGCCCAAACCGGACTAGTTTCGTTGATTTCCACCAGTCGGCTATGGTCGACCCGCTACGGAGGTCGCCAACATCATGAAACTTGTTCACATCAACCTGGTAGCCCGAGATGCTGAAACACTCGCAGCCTTCTACGTGAAGGTGTTCAAATGCGAGTACCTTCGTGAACCCAAGGTGTTGTCAGGCGAGAAAGTATCGCGAGGCAACGGTCTTCCGAATTCCGAGATATACTCGATCTGGCTGAAGCTCCCCGATTGCGACGCCCCATTCCTGGAGATACATGAGCACAACGTCACGCATGACCGAAAGCAGCCAAGGGTGAATGAACCTGGCTTCGGGCACCTCTCCTTTCAGATAGAAGATATCAGCGCGGTGCTGTCGGCAATCATCGAAGCAGGCGGGGCGCAGGTCGGCGAAATCACAGACTTTGGATCGGCGGACAAGCCATTTCTAATTGCCTATGCGCGCGATCCAGAGGGCAATATTCTTGAACTTGAGCAGCCTTGCAATCAACCGAAATGCTGACGGCAGCATTGTCCGCGAGAACGTCCTTCGGGAGCCGGAAGCTATGACCCAAGACGGTCATTGTCGCTCTCAAACGACTCATCATCGAAAAGCGAACGTGATAATCTGAGATGGCGGTTTGCGCAGCGGCTTGCGCGTAATGGAGAGAAGGCACACCAGAAGTGAGCGGCGGGCTGGAATTTGACGAAGACACCAGCCGAAAGGTCGAAGCGCTCTATTTGACTCCCGACGTGGTCGAACAGCGGTGCCTAGTGCTGAAGGCACTGCAGCTGAGGGAGGGCGAACGGGTTCTGGACGTCGGCAGCGGCCCCGGACTCCTGGCTTACGACATGGCAGCTTCCGTCGGGCCTGTGGGCCGTGTTTGCGGTATCGACATCAGTGAAGACATGCTGGCCATGTCCAGAAGACGTTGCGCCAATCAGCCGTGGACCGAATTCCAGCGAGCAGACGCAACCAAGCTGCCCCATCCGGACGATGCTTTCGATGCCGCCGTGTCAACTCAGGTCTACGAATATGTCGCTGATATTTCGACGGCGCTTGCCGAGCTTCACCGAGTAACGCGTCCCGGCGGTCGCGTTGTTGTTGTGGATACAGATTACGATTCGTTGGTTGTTTACACTAGCGATCAGGCGCGCATGGAGCGGGTGCTTTCGGCTTGGGGCGACCATTTTGTGCACGGGGGGCTACCCCGGACGTTGACGGGACAGCTCCGCGATGCGGGGTTCACGATCCGACAACGTGATGTGGTCCCGATGTTCAATCCAGAGTACCATGACAATACCTATGCTAGGCGTATGCTGGCTATTGTGGCGTCCTTTGTCGTCGGGCGCAGAGGAGTATCCCAGGAGGAAGCAAACGCTTGGCTTGCAGAGTTTTCTGAACTTGGCGAGCAGGGGAAGTTCTTCTTCAGCCTCAATCGCTACCTCTTTGTGGCGGATAAGATTGCGGTCAGGTGACCGCAGGTTTTCGGTCGAATCAATGTCCCGTTAGCTGTCGACAGTGATGCCTGCTCGATCGCGGATGACCGGATCGGGACCTTCGTCAGCCCACGACAATGTCCGGAACTGGCGCAATTAAGCCGATCCGGTAAGCGACACGAAGGGCAAAGTTCCACCCGAAGCGGCCCTTTGCCATACGGGCGTCAGGTTTGGCGATTTTAGGGGCGTTTCGGTCGGGTCGCCCGTGCTCGTCGCAGCCCAGCCATCAGTTCGCCCTCATCACCGTCAGGCTCGACCATGTCATCGCCGTCGTAGCATTCCGTTGTAAGTTTTACATACGAGCGTATATAAATATGACGTAACACGAGATACGCTCATGAAGCCTGCAATTTCCTACCTTCGCGTCAGCACAATCGGCCAAGGCCGCTCCGGTCTCGGGATCGTGGCCCAACAGCAGGTCGTCGCTCGGTTTGCCGAGGCCGAAGGCTTTGACGTCGTCGGCGAGTTCGTCGAGGTCGAAACCGGCAAAGGCACCGACGCACTCGAAAAGCGACCGCAACTTGCCGCCGCGCTCGCCACCGCAAAGAAAGCCGGTGCGCCGGTCGTCGTCGCAAAGCTCGACAGACTTAGCCGTGATGTCGCCTTCATCAGCGGATTGATGGCAAAGCGCGTGCCCTTCATCGTGGCCGAGCTTGGTCGCGATACTGATCCGTTCATGCTTCACATCTACGCGGCGCTTGCCGAGAAAGAGCGCGCGCTCATCAGTGGGCGCACAAGGCAGGCCCTGGCGGCGGCCAAGGCGCGCGGCGTCAAGCTGGGCGGTCCGAAGATCACCGAAGCGGCTGCGCGCTCGCGTGAGGTCCGTACGGCCCGGGCAGATGCCTTTGCGGCCAATGTTGCCCCCATCATCGAGCAAGTTCGCGCGAGCGGTGCTACCTCGCTGCGGCAGATCGCCGAGGCGCTGAATTCGCGTGGTATCGGAACCCCACGCGGCGGGACATGGTCGGCTATGCAAGTCAGTGACGTTCTTAAGCGGGTCTCTGCAGCGCCGGAGCCACTTGAAGCTGACCCGGAGGAGCCTGAGATCAAGGGCGATGAGATCATGACCGCGATGCGCCGGGCGCGACGGCTGAGGCGGCAGCGGTAGAGCCAAGGGGGCTCCCCGGGGGGCTTTCCCGATGGCGGGTAG
>NZ_RZSC01000449.1:0-4833 GCF_003998155.1 Mesorhizobium sp. M1E.F.Ca.ET.063.01.1.1 | reverse complement strand
GTTCGGCGAAGGCATCGTCCAGTACATGAAATAACAGGGCGTCTACGACTAGGTTTGTTAGTCAGCGGCAAGGCTGAATTGCAAGAAGGAGTGTTTCAAAGTGGATGTTTCTGCTATGATTCCCGAGTTGCTCTCGGCGTTGCCGCTGACGCTCGCCATCACGTTCACGGCCATGTTGGTCGGCTTTTGCCTGGCTCTCGTCGCGACAACACTCCGGGTTCGCAGGATACCGGTGGTCAGCCACCTGACCGACATCTACGTGTCTTATGCCCGGAGTGTTCCCGTCGTCCTCCAGTTGTTCGTCGCGTTCTACGGGCTTCCCCTATTGGTGGCCCTGTTCGGTTCCGCAGATTTTTTCTCACCGACGGTCGCTGCAATGGTGGGGCTGAGCTTTTACCATGGGGGATATCTGTCGGAAGTCATGCGGCCCGCATACCTGGCCGTCGATCGCGGCCAGCATGATGCGGCAGACAGTCTAGGATACACCTTCCGCCAGAAGATCGCTCGCGTCGTGGGCCCGCAGGCGGTGCACTTCGCGTTGCCAGGCTATGGAAACTCCATCATCTACCTGATCCATAACGTTGCGCTGGTCATGTATATCGGGGCGGCGGACGTGATGGCGACCGCGCACTTGATCATGGAGCGCGACTATAACCAGTACCAGTTCGAAACCTACCTCGTCCTGGCGGTCATCTATTCGCTGATGTGCCTGATCGCGTGGCTCATCGTGCGGTTCTTCGAGCTTCGCTCACCGATGCAGGCACCGGAGGCGACGACCACGGCTCAGATCAAGAACGCGCTCATCGCGAGCGCCTGACGTAAGGGCATTCGACCGTGTTTGATACCGATATTCTACTCCAGGACTCGCAGGAAATTCTGGGCGCCGTACCCGTAACGCTCGGCATGGCTTTCATGATTTTCGTCTTGTCGACGATAGTCGGCAGCATTTTTGCACTCGTCGAATATAGACGGGTCCCGGTACTGCGGGAGTTCATCATGGCTTACAAGGTCGTCTTCAAGGGCGTTCCGATGGTCATCGTGATTTTCCTCGCCTATTTCGGTCTGCCCCCGGCATTCCAGTTCCTGCTCTCGTTGCTCGGGATCAACTTCAACGCCCACGAAACGCCCAACTGGATAATCCTTGTCATTGCAGTGACCGGCTGTGTCGCGGCGTTCCAAGCGGAGATCATCAAGGGAGCCCTGAACGCCTTCGATACCGGTCAATCAGACGCCGCCCATTCGCTGGGCTATACAAGCGGCCAACTGTTCCGACGGATCCTATTTCCCCAGGTGACCCTTACGGCAATTCCCGACCTCACGACCTCCATGATGGTCATCATGAAGGCGCTTTCCCTCGGGTTCGCCATCGAGGTTGTCGATATCTTCGCCCAGTCCCAGTTGACCGCGGCGCTGAATTATTACTACCTCGAAGCCTTCGTGATTGCCGTCGTGATCTACATGGTGATTGCCTATATCGTCACGCAGATTGCCGATAGGCTGGAACGGGCGCTGAGAGTGCGGACCTGAGCCGAAGCGTCGTCGAAAGAGCACGCGAATTCGCCGCCAGAGTCGGCGAGCTCGGTAGCCGCCGGGCTCTTCCAACCGGGGTCCGGCGGTGGCGGACCTCCGCTAGCAAAATTCTCTCCGCGATCTCAAATAGATTGCTGGCTTCAACGTTAACCAAGCCGCTCAGTCTCCCCGGACTCAAGCCAACCCAAACCGCTCGACGGCCCGCATGATGCCGCGCAGTTCGGCAAGGCCCTTCAGCCGGCCGATCAGCGAGTAGCCGGGATTGATCCTGGTCTTGCCGATGTCGTCGGCGAGCAGATGTCCATGATCCGGCCGCATCGGAATGCGCCAGTCGGCACGGCCTTCCTTCCGGCGGCGCGCCTCCTCTTGCATCAGCGCAAGGATGACATGCGCCATGTCGGTGCCGCCCTCGAGATGCTCGGCCTCGTGGAACGAGCCGTCATCCTCGATGGTGACGTTGCGCAGATGGACGAAATGGATGCGGCCGGCGAATTCCTTGACCATGGCGACGATGTCGTTGTCGGCGCGCGTGCCATAGGAGCCGGTGCAGAACGTCAGCCCGTTGGCCGGGCTGTCGACGGCGGCCAGGATAAAGCGCGCATCCTCGGCGGTCGAAACGATGCGCGGCAGGCCGTAAAGCGAGAAGGGCGGATCGTCGGGATGGATGCACATGCGCACCCCTTCCTGTTCGGCCACCGGAATGATCTCGCGCAGAAACCAGGCGAGGTTGTCGCGCAATTCCCTCGGCCCGATCGAATCGTATTCGGCCAGCGCCTCGCGAAAGCTGTCGCGGTTGTAGCTGCGCTCGGTGGCGGGCAGGCCGGCGATGAGGTTGCGCTCGATCCTGTCGATCTTCTCGTCGCCGAGTTCCTTCAGCCGCGATTGCGCCTCGGCGATGCGGGCGGACGTGTAGCCGGCCTCGGCATTGCTGCGCTTCAGCACGAACAGGTCGTAAGCCGCGAAATCGATCGCGTCGAAGCGCAACGCATAACCGGTGGTCGGAAGGCGATAGGCCAGATCCGTGCGGGTCCAGTCGACCACCGGCATGAAATTGTAGCAGATCGTCGCGATGCCGGCCTTGGCGAGCGCGCGGATCGTGTCCTTGTAGAAGCCGACATAGCGGGACCGTTCCGGCGAGCCGATCTTGATCGAGTTGTGGACGGGAATGCTCTCGACGACCGACCAGGTCAGCCCCGCCGCCTCGATGATCCGCTTGCGCTCCAGGATGTTTTCCAGCGGCCAGGCGCGTCCATCATAGATGTCGTGCAGGGCCGAGACGACGCCGGTCGCACCCGCCTGCTTGACATGATCGAGTGTCACCGGATCGTCCGCGCCATACCAGCGCCAGCACTGTTCCATCGTCGCTTTCCTTCTTCGAGAGAGCGACAACTTATTGTTGGACCACAATGAGAGTCAAATTAAAAATCCGACGCCCGCTAAGGGACAAACGCCTCACAAATTCCTGCGAAATTCGACGAAGCAGGTCCGAATCAGATTGTTTTCCCCCAAATCATACGATATTCTGGTCCAACAATTAGGAGAATGGATGTCGGAAAACTCTCAGGCCGTGCGGGACAATGCCGTCGCCCGCCGCGCCGGCGGCAGGTCCGCGGTCGATACCGCGGCCGGGCGGATCCTCGACCTCATCCGCGCGCGGCAGCTCAATGTCGGCGACGTGCTGCCGACGGAGCGCGAGCTCAGCGAGATCACCGGCGCCAGCCGCAACACGGTGCGCGAGGCGTTGCGCACCATTCGGACCTATGGGCTGATCGAGCCAAAGCCCCGCGTCGGCGCCGTCCTGGCCGACGGGCAAAGCATCGCGATCCAGAATTTCTTCGCCGCGCACATGGATGTCTCGCGCTCGTCCTTCGCCGACATCCAGGGTTTCAGGCGCATCATCGAAGTCGGCATCGGCGACCACATCGTGCTCCATGCCACGAACGAGCAGATCGAGGCGCTCGACGAGATCAATGCCCGGATCGTCGAGAGCCGCTCGATCGAGGAAGCCGCCGAGAACGATTTCAATTTCCACATGGCGCTGGTCGCGTTGGCGGACAATCGCATGCTGACGGACATCTACTCCTTCCTTTCCCCGGTGATCCTGCGGATCATGACTATCGGCAAGGAAATGCGTCCGGTGCTGGCCGACACCCGCGCCGCGCATGACGAAATCATCGCTGCGCTGCGCGCGCGCGACAGGCTGGCCTACGCCTACCTGATGAGCCGCCACCTCGATTTCGCCCTGCGATTCCTGCCGGAAGAACCGGCTTCCGACAGTGACTGAAGGAGTTCCCGCAATGAAGGATTTCGACGGCAAGGTGGTCCTGGTGACGGGGACGACCGGAATTGGCCTCGCAACCGCCAGACGCCTCGCGGCGGGGGGTGCCGCGATCGTCGCCTGCGGCATCGACCGCGCGGCGAATGCCGCGATGAGGGCCGAACTGGAAAGCTGCGAAGCCGGCGCGCTGGTCATCGACACTGACGTCTCCGTTTCCGACCAGGTCCGCGACGCCGTCGCGGCCGGCGTCGAGCGCTTCGGCGGCCTTGATGTCATCGTCAATTCGGCGGCAGTCCATCCGTACGGAACCGCGACCAGCACCGATTTCGACACCTGGAACAAGGCGATGACGGTCAATGTCGGCTCGATCTACCTGACGGCGCATTTCGGCATCCCCGAGATGATCAAGCGTGGCGGCGGCGCCATCGTCAATGTCGCCTCGGTGCAGGGTTTCGCCTGCCAGCAGAATGTCGCCGCCTACGCCACGACCAAGGGCGCCATCCACACGCTGACGCGTTCGCTGGCGCTCGACTACGCGGCGGCCGGCGTCCGCGTCAATTCGGTCAGCCCGGGCTCGATCCGCACGCCGATTCTCGAGAAGGCCGCGCGCGGTGAAAGCGGCAGCGATGCCGATGTCGAGGAGGCCTACAGGCGCTTCGGCGCCGCCCATCCGCTTGGTCGCATCGGCGAACCGGAGGAAGTGGCGGAGCTCATCGCCTTTCTGTGCTCGTCGAAAGCCGGCTTCTGCACCGGCGCGGACTACAAAATAGACGGCGGCCTGACCGCCGGCATCGGCGTGAAGTAGGACCATGAAGATCGGCCTTGGCCTCTACCGGGAGTCGCTGACGCCCGACAATTTCCGGTTTGCCCGTCAGGCAGGCGCAACGCACATCGTTGCCCACCTCGCCAACTATTTTTCGCGGGCGCGATCCTTCGCTGTCCGCGGGCGGCGAGAAGGAAGGCTGGGGCGACTGCTCCACCGACGAGCTCTGGGACTACGAGAGCGCGGTGGATGCCTACAAGAC
>NZ_RZSC01000448.1:0-4841 GCF_003998155.1 Mesorhizobium sp. M1E.F.Ca.ET.063.01.1.1 | reverse complement strand
AACCAGGTCTGCATCGCCAACGACCTCGGCCTGAAGGTTTTCGATCTGGCGCTTGATATCCCGACGGGAGACATCACCGAGGAAGCGGCGCTCGACGAGCGCGGCTGTGCCGCCACCATGGCCTTCGGCATGGAAGCCGTCGCCGGCGGCGCCGACCTTCTTTGCCTGGGTGATCTCGGCGTCGGCAACTCCACGATCGCAGCCGCGTTGTGCGCGGCGCTGTTCGGAGAAGAGGGCGCCGACTTGGTCGGGTCGGGATCGGGCGCGGATGCGGCAATGATCGCGCGCAAGGCGAAAGCCGTCGATCGGGCGCTCGCCTTTCACGGCGCCAGCCTCGGCGATCCGCTCGAAGCCTTGCGCCGGGTCGGCGGCCGCGAGTTCGCGGCGATCGCCGGCGCCATTCTTGCCGCCCGCATGCAGAAGATCCCGGTACTGCTCGACGGGTTCGTGGCAACGGCTGCCGCCGCAGTTCTGCACAGGGTCAATCCCGCCGCGCTCGACCATTGCCTGCTCGCCAGTCTGTCGCCCGAGCCCGGGCATGCCAAGGTCGCCGATCGGCTTGGGCTCAGGCCACTGCTCGATCTTGGCCTCAATCACGGCGAAGGGGTCGGAGCAGGGCTGGCGGCCAGTCTCGTCAAGGCAGCAGCGCTCACCAGTTCCGGTATGGCAGCAGCGGTCAGGCTCTAGCGCCTGCGCGCCGCAACCTCCTTGGTCGGCAGCGCCGGCAATTCCTCCATCACCCGGCTCAGCGGGAAAATGGCGATCGCCTCGGTGCCTTCGCGCAGCTTGGAGTGAAGCTCGAACTCGCCGCCATGCATGTCAAGCAGCCCCTGCACGATCGGCAGACCGAGGCCGGTTCCCTGTTCGGCGCTCTTGATGGCGATCGAGCCCTGGCCGAAGGCGGAAAGCACCACCGGAATTTCCTCGTCCGGAATGCCCGGGCCGTTGTCCTTGACCGAGATGTACTGGCCGCCGCCCGCCGTCCAGCCGACGCGGACACGGACCTCGCCTCCCGACGGGGTGAACTTGATCGCATTGGACAACAGGTTGAGCGTGATCTGACGGATTGCCCGCTCGTCGCCAAACAGGCGCGGCAGGGTGGTCTCGAACTCCTGGATGACGCGAATGTCCTTGTTGCGGGCCCGAAGCTCCATCATGTGGCAGCAGTCCTCGACGATCGTCACCAGCGCCACCGGCTCCTCGTTGAGCTGGTAGCGGCCGGCCTCGATGCGCGACAGGTCGAGGATCTCGTTGATCAAGTCGAGCAGATGCTGTCCGGATTCATGCACATCATGCGCGTAGTCGCGATAGGTCGGGTTGTTCATCGGCCCGAGGACTTCATTGGCCATCACTTCGGAGAAGCCAAGGATGGCGTTGAGCGGTGTCCTGAGCTCGTGGCTCATCGAGGCGAGAAAGCGCGACTTCGCAAGATTGGCGTCTTCGGCGCGCCGCCTGGCCTCGTCGGACATCGATTTCGCCGTCTCCACCTCGGCGATCAGCGCGTCCTTTTCGGAGCGGAAGGAGAGCACCATCCACGAGGCCTGGTTGAGATGGCGCGCGACATAGCCGAAGAAGGGCAGGGCGGCGACCAGGAGCGCCGCCATGATCCCCTCGATCGGCATCCACAGGCGTATAACCGTATAGACATAGACCGCCACGGGAACCGCGAAGGTCGCGAGCAGTGCGCCGCTCAGCGACGACGCCATGACAGCAGTCGTCCCCATGGCGACCAGAAGCACCATGGCCTTGACGACGTGGAACTGGTCGACCTGGCACGTGTGGCAGCCGAGCCAGGCGAACCAGGCCCAACCGAGGCCGCACAGCGAATGGGCGATCAGGAAATCGCGGCGCGTTTGCATCGGGTCGAGCTCGGACGCTTCCGTGCGCTCGACGCGCCGCGCCATGAAAGCGACGATGGTGTAGCAGAGCAGGGTGAAGAGAGCCCAAACGGCAACCTGGTTGCCCAGGCCGGCAAAGCGGGCGATAGCCGCCACGGCAAGTACGAGCAGCGGTATGGCGATCGCGCTGACCATCATGGCGCGCGCATGCAGCTTCAGCAGTTCGCGGTCGAAGTCGAGGCTGCCGGCCTGCTGGGAAAGACGGTCACGCGTCCTGCGCACCGCGCGCGCCACATCGCTGTTGCGATGCGGTTTCCTGCGGTCCACAATGAATTTGTCCGCTGTGTCCGAGCGTAGCAGAGGCATGCAAGTTCAATTTCCGCGCGCAGCGATTTTCAAGTTCGTTAAGCTACGTTCGAATGATTAAGAGACTGTTTGCCATATGAGCCGTTCCTGGTCGCGACGACCGCGCCGGCGATATGTTCCGCGGCCGCCGCGCAGCCTTTGGCGCAAGCTGCTGGATTATGGGCTGACCGCGGTTCTGCTTGGCCTGTTCATTTTGGTGGCGGCGCGGCTCGACCGTTTCGAGACGCGCAAGGAGCAGGGCACTGCCATCGTCATTGACGGCGATTCGATCACGCTGGGAACAGAGCGCATCCGCATGCGCGGCATCGACGCTCCGGAATACACGCAGACGTGCCTCAAGGACGCCGCCGACTACCCTTGCGGCAAGCTCGCGCGGCAATCGCTGGTGCGGCTGATCGCCGGCAGGCCGGTTTCCTGCAGCGGCTGGCAGCGCGACCGTTACGGCCGGCTGCTCGGCGACTGCAAGGCAGGCGAGACGGACCTCAACCGTGCTCAGGTCCAGGCCGGATGGGCCGTCGCCTTCGGCGACTTCGAAACCGAGGAGGCCGTTGCGCGCGCCGCCAAGGCCGGCATCTGGGCAGGCTCCTTCGAGGAGCCGCAGGACTGGCGCGACAGCCACCACGATCAGCCGGTCGAAAGGAGGCACGGCACGTTGGCTTCGCTCGGTGATGCGCTGCGCGAGCTTGTTCGTTTCTGGTGATGACGTCCTGGCGATGCTCTGTTTGATGCATGTCGTTCTCCCAAAACCGCTGCGCACTTTTGGGCGACATGCATTGAAGCCCGACCTATGATCGAGCGAGAGATCGGGAGAATGGAATGAAGCTGTTCGATGGCGGCCGCGCGCCGAACCCCAGACGGGTCCGGGTCTTCCTGGCGGAGAAGGGATTGACCGTTCCGCTGGTGCCTGTCGACATGGGCGCGCTGGAGCATCGCGAGCAGCCCGTGGCGTCGCGCAATCCACTGCGGCGGTTGCCGGTGCTCGAGCTCGACGACGGCACCATCATCACCGAATCCATCGCCATCTGCCGCTACTTCGAGGAATTGCATCCCGAGCCCGTGTTGTTCGGCAAAGGCGCTCTCGGCAAGGCCAAGGTCGAGATGTGGCAAAGGCGCATGGAGTTCAACCTCTTGAGCTGCGTCGCCGCCGCCTTCCGGCACATCCATCCGGCGATGAAGGAATGGGAGGTGCCGCAGATCCCCGAATGGGGCGAGGCCAACAAGCCGAAGGCGATCGAATTCCTGTATCTGCTCGACCGCGAGCTGGCGGACAGGGAATTCGCTGCCAGCGATGCCTATTCGGTCGCCGACATCACCGGGATGATCGCCATCGACTTTATGAAGCCGGCGCGCATCAAGGTGCCGGAGGATTGCACCAACGTATTGCGTTGGTACGGGGCGCTGACAAGCCGACCGAGCGCTACTGCCTGAGACCCGCGTTTTGGACGAACTGCACGGCACAAGTGGAGAACTGGAAAGCCTGACGGCGAGGGTGCGGGCCTGCCGCATCTGCGTCGAGCATCCGCGCGGCCGGCCCTTGCCGCACGAGCCGCGCCCGGTGCTGAGGCCATCGTCGAGCGCTCGCATCCTGCTCGCCAGCCAGGCGCCGGGCACCAAGGTCCACATCTCGGGCATGCCGTTCACCGACGCCTCCGGAGATCGTCTTAGAAGCTGGCTCGGCGTCACCAGCGAAGAGTTCTACGACACGGAAAAATTCGCCATCGTGCCGATGGGTTTCTGCTTCCCTGGCCAGGACGCCAAGGGGGCCGACCTGCCGCCGCGCCGTGAATGCGCGCCTGCATGGCGAGCCGAACTGATGGCGCTGATGCCGCAAATCGATCTGGTGCTGACGATCGGCGGCTACGCGCAGTCCTGGCACATGGGCACGGCGCGAGGGCCGTCGCTGACGGAAACTGTCAGGAACTGGCGCGCTGTCTGGGATGCGCCGGCCAGCCGGAAAGTGTTGCCGCTGCCGCATCCATCGTGGCGAAATACCGGCTGGCTGAAGAAGAATCCCTGGTTTGAAATGGATTTGCTGCCTTTCCTGCGGTCGGAAATCCGCTATCGCATCGGTTAGGCATCCGGCAAGAAATCACTCGCTTTTGCCACCGTCGGCAGAATTTCTTTCTTGTGAAAGGCCCAGATAAAAGGGAATATAGCGAAACTATTCCCCTGGAGTCTCCCAATGGACCGCCTTGACCGAAAAATTCTCCGCCTCCTGCAGGAGGATGCGACACTTGCGGTCGCCGATGTCGC
The DNA here is from genome assembly GCF_003998155.1 of Mesorhizobium sp. M1E.F.Ca.ET.063.01.1.1. Classification (NCBI taxonomy): domain Bacteria; kingdom Pseudomonadati; phylum Pseudomonadota; class Alphaproteobacteria; order Hyphomicrobiales; family Phyllobacteriaceae; genus Mesorhizobium; species Mesorhizobium sp. M1E.F.Ca.ET.063.01.1.1. The sequence continues at coordinate 384 of NZ_RZSC01000448.1, read as the reverse complement.
CAAGAAAGTCGGCCTGTCGACCACGCCGTGCTGGCGGCGCATCCAGAAGCTCGAGGAAGAGGGCGTCATCAAGCGGCGCGTGGCCATTCTCGACCATGAGAGGGTGAATGTGCGCGTCACCGTCTTCGTGTCGATCCGCACCAATTCGCACAGCCATGAATGGCTGCGGCGTTTCTCCGAGGTCATCCAGGAATTTCCGGAAGTGGTCGAGTTCTACCGCATGAGCGGCGACGTCGACTATCTGCTGCGCGTGGTGGTGCCCGACATCGCTGCCTACGACGCCTTCTACAAGCGGCTGATTGCCAAGATCGAGATCCGCGACGTGTCGTCGTCCTTCGCCATGGAGCAGATCAAGTACACGACCGAAATCCCGCTCGACTACAT
>NZ_RZSC01000447.1:0-4841 GCF_003998155.1 Mesorhizobium sp. M1E.F.Ca.ET.063.01.1.1 | reverse complement strand
GAGTTGACCTGGACCTCCTTGCCTTGCCAGAGGATCTGTCCGGTCGACTTTTTGTGGCGGCCATAGAGCGTGGTGACGAATTCGCTGCGGCCGGCGCCGATCAGGCCGTAAAGGCCGACGATCTCGCTGGCGCGGACGGTCATCGAAACGTTCTCAAAGCCCTTGCCGGAGAGGTTCCGCGTCTCGACGATCGTCGCGCCCGGCGTGAAATGCTCCTTGTGGTAGATCTGCTCGATCGAGCGGTTGATCATCAGCTTGACCAGTTCCGGCTCGCTGGTCTCGGCGATGGTGCGGGTGCCGACGAGGGTGCCGTCGCGCAGCACCGAGACGCGGTCGGCGAGCTCGAACACCTCCTCCATGCGGTGGCTGATATAGATGATGGTGACACCTTCGCCCTTCAGCCGGCGGATCAGCTTGAAAAGCTGGTCGGCTTCCTTGCGGGTGAGATAGGCGGTCGGCTCGTCGAAGATCAGGAATTTCGTGCCGCGCACGGTGGCGCGCGCTGCGGCGATCAGCTGCTGCTGGCCGATGGTGAGGTCGCCGAGCATGACATGCGCCGGCAGGTCGAAGCCGAGGCCGTCGATGATCTTCTGCGCTTCCTTGACCATGGCGCGCTGCTGCAACAGGCCGAAGCGTGAATTCTCCTCGCCGAGGAACATGTTCGCTGCGACGGTAAGGTGGCGGCAGAGCACGACCTCCTGGTGGACGGCATTGATGCCGAGCGCCATCGCCTCATGCGGGGTGGCGAGCGCTTCCGGCTTGCCTTCCCATATCACTTCGCCTGAGGTACGCGGCATGACGCCGGTAAGCAGCTTGATCAGCGTCGACTTGCCGGCGCCGTTCTCGCCGACGATGGCGTGGATCTCGCCCGACTTGAAGGCAAGGTCCACCGGCTTCAGCGCATGCGTGCCGGGATAGCGTTTTTCGAGACCTTTCAGCTCAAGGATCGTCCTGCCCGGTTCCAACGTGGGTGCGGGATGCAGTTCCTGCGCCGTCGATGTCATGACAATCCTCCCAGATTGGCCTCAACCGTTTGGGTACGCAGCGATGCGTCTTGAGCGCGCATCTTGAGCCTAAAGCAAGCGGGGGAATTGCCAAGCCGCCCGCAGCGGATGTTTCCGGGGCGCAATGGCCCCGGAAACGACACTCATGGCAGCGCTTACTTGAGCTTCGGGTTGAGCAGCGCGTCGATCTTCGGATCCTTCATGTTGTCCTTGGTGACGAGGTTGGCGCCGGTGTCGACATTGGCCTCGACCTTCTCGCCCTTCGAGGCGGCTAAAGCGGTCTTGATGCCGTCGTAACCCATCCGGTACGGATCCTGGACGACGAGGCCGGAGATGACGCCGTCGTTCAAGAACTTGATCAGCTTCTCGTCGCTGTCGAAGCCGATCAGCCCAACCTTGCCGGCAAGGTTATTCTCGGCGATCGCCTGGCCGACGCCCTGCGCCATGATCAGGTTCGAGGCGAAGATACCCTTGAGGTCGGGATTGGCGGTGATCAGGTCGGTCGCGATGTTGAGGCCGGTCGTGGCCTGGCCGTCGGCATATTTGTCGGCGACGAGCTCAAGGCCGGGATATTTCGCCTTGAGCTGTTCCTTGAACCCTTGCGCGCGCTGCTCGAGCGAGCCGGCGCCAGGAAGCGCGGTGATCAGCGCGACCTTGCCTTCGACCTTGCCGCCATTGGCGGCGGCGATCGCTGCGGCGAGACCGTCAGCCGCGACGCGGCCGCCCTGGACGTTGTCGGTGGTCAGGAAGGAGGTGAAAGCCTTGGATTCGGCGCTGGAGTCGATGCCGATGACCTTGACCTTGGTCGCCGCCTCGTCGATCGGCTTGCCGAGCGCCTTGGCTTCGGTCGGCGCGATCACGACCGCTGCCGGATTGCCGGCGACGGCGTTCTCGAGGATCGAGATCTGGCCGTTGACATCGGTCTCGGCCTGGGCGCCGAGTTCCGGCACGTTGATACCGAGGTCCTTGCCGGCCTTGCGGGCGCCGGCCAGCACGATCTGCCAGTAGAAGGAGGTGGTGTCCTTGACGATGATCGGGATGGTCACGTCGGCCGCCGAGGCGGGTGCCGAATGCATCGCGCCGGCGAGCATCGAAGCGGCGGCGAGAGCCACGAAGGCGCGGCGGTTGAGAAGGCTGGTCACGAATTTCATTAGGTTCCTCCCTAAGGTCGCCTGTTGAAGGTTGCGGAAGGTCCATCTGGATAGGCGCGGTCCAAACGAACTTTATCAATAAAAAACATTTGCTGTATTTTGATAGTGCATCGGTCTGACCAATGCAAGCGGGTGTTGGTGCCGATTGCGTGATGTCAACCGAGTTGCTGGACGATCGTGTAGGGATCGTATTTGGCGAACTCCGCCGAAGGCACCTTGATGTCCAGCAGTTCGAGATTGCGCGTCAGATTGGCGGGCTTGGCCGTGCCGGTCAGCACCGAGGCGACGACCGGCTCATGCAGCGGAAACTGGAACGCGGCCGCGGCCAGCGGGTACCCGCCTTCTCCAGCGATCCTCTCCATCGCATCGACCCGGTCGAGAATATCCTTGCTCGCCGGCAGATAGTCGAAATGCGCGCCGTGCACCGGACCCGTCGCCAATATGCCGGAGTTGAAGACGCCGCCGACGATCAGCGAAGTCTGCCGTTCGCGGCAGAGCGGCAGCAATTCGGCCTCGGCGCTGCGGTCGAGCAGCGAATAGCGGCTGGCGAGGAGGATGCAGTCGAGCGGCGCCCGTCTCAGCACGTCGAGGCAGATCTGGACTTCGTTGACGCCGAGGCCATAGGCGGAGATCGTGCCGGACGATTTCAGCTCTTCCAGCGCCTTCAGCCCGCCGTCCATCAATTGGCGGAAATGCAGCTTCGTCTTCTCGACGCCGTGCGTGTAGACACCGATGTCGTGGACGAACAGGATGTCAATTCTGTTGAGGCCGAGCCGCGCGTAGGAGAAATCCACCGAGCGCATGATCCCATCATAGGAATAGTCGTAGTCGAGCGCGAAGGGCAGCGGATCGACATAGGAGTGATCGGGAACCTGGTCCTCCGGCACCGGGCGGAACAGGCGCCCGACCTTGGTCGACAGCACATAGGACGAGCGCGGCTTCTCGCGCAGGAAGTCACCGGTCCGCCGCTCGGACAGGCCAAAGCCGTAAAAGGGCGCGGTGTCGAAATAGCGCAAGCCGCTGTCCCAGGCCGTCTGCAGCGTTTCCATCGCGGGCTCGCGCGGACAGGCCCGGTAGAGGCCGCCGATCGCGGCGCCGCCGAAGCTGATCTCGGTCACTTCGAGCGCAGTCGTGCCGATCCGGCGTTTGTTCATCAAAGCCTCCCCTTTGCCGTTCGACCGGCCGTTATTTTTGACAGCACTTAGAGCGTCGCGCCGAGATGCCAGGGGACAAACTCGTTGTCGCCGTAGCCGAACGCCTCGCTCTTGGTCTTGCGGCCGGACGCCGTCTCGACGATCAGCTCGAAGATCTCGCGGCCCATGCCGGCGATGGTCTTCTCGCCGGAGGCGATGACGCCGCAATTGACGTCCATGTCCTCCTCCATCTGGTGGTACATGGTCGAGTTGGTGGCGACCTTGATCGACGGCGTCGGCCGGCAGCCGAAGCAGGAACCGCGGCCCGTGGTGAAGACGATGACGTTGGCGCCGCCGGCGACCTGACCGGTGGCCGAGACAGGATCGTAGCCGGGCGTGTCCATGAACACCAACCCGCTGCCGCTGACCTTCTCGGCGTAGCCGAAGACGCCGTTGAGCGGGGTCTGGCCGCCCTTGGCGACGGCGCCCAGCGACTTCTCCAGGATGGTGGTCAGGCCGCCGCGCTTGTTGCCGGGCGAGGGGTTGTTGTCGATCGAGGCGCCATGCTTGGCGGTATGGTCTTCCCACCATTTCACATAGCTGTCGAGCTTGGCGGCGATCTCGGGCGAGGCAGCGCGATAGGCCAGCAGGTGCTCGGCGCCGTAGATTTCGGTCGTTTCCGACAGGATGCCGATTCCGCCGACGCCGGCGAGGATATCGACGGCCGCGCCCAGCGCCGGGTTGGCGGTGATGCCGGACATGCCGTCCGAGCCGCCGCATTGCAGGCCGACGACGATGTCGCTGACAGGGATCGGCTCGCGCTGCAACTGGCCGACTTCCTCGGCGATCTCGGCCAGCACGCCCATCGCCTTCTCGACCGATTTGCGCGAGCCGCCAGCCTCCTGGATGTTGAAATGGCGCTTGCCGGCGGCGACGCCCTTTTGGCCGTAAAGCGTGAGCTGGTTGACCTCGCAACCGAGCCCCACCATCAGCACGCCGCCGAAATTCGGGTGGCGCGCATAGCCGGCGAGCGTCCGGTGAAGGACCATCATGCCGTCGCCGGTCGCGCTCATGCCGCAGCCTTGGCCGTGAACGATCGGCACGAAGCCGTCGATGCCGGGATATTTCGGCAACAGCGTGCGGTTCGCCTGGTCGGCAATGGCGTGGCAGACGGTGGCCGAGCAATTGACGCTGGCAATGATGCCGATGAAGTTGCGGGTGCCGGCGCGGCCGTCGGCGCGGCGGTAGCCCATGAAGGTGCGGGCGCGATCTGCCTCCGTCGCGTGCACGGCCTCGCTTGGCGGCACCACGGGCAGGCGTCCGCTCTCGAACACCAGATTGTGCGAATGGACGTGTTCGCCTGGCGCGATGGCTTGAGTGGCGCGGCCGATCGCCTGCGCATATTTCACCACCGCTTCGCCGGCCGCGATCGGCTTGATCGCCACCTTGTGCCCGGGGTCGATCGCCGCCGCCGCGACCGCGCCGCCGGGCAAGGCCGCGCCGATCTCGATACGGCCATTGGCAACCGCGACATTGTCGGCGGGGGAGAGCTG
>NZ_RZSC01000446.1:0-4860 GCF_003998155.1 Mesorhizobium sp. M1E.F.Ca.ET.063.01.1.1 | reverse complement strand
GGTCGACGCCCGTCCCGTCGGCGTCGGCATAGAGCGCGTTGATGGTGAAGTCGCGGCGCTCGGCGTCGAGCTTCCAGTCGCGTCCGTAGATCCCTTTCGCCCGCCGGCCGTCGGTCTCGATATCGGCTCTGAGCGTCGTGACCTCGTAGGCCTTGCCGCCGCCGATCGCCGTGATCGTGCCGTGCTCGATACCGGTCGGCACCGTCTTGAAGCCGGCGGCCTCGGCGCGCCGGATGGTCTCCTCGGGCACGGTCGTGGCGGCGATGTCGATGTCGGCGACCGGCTGGCCGATCAGCGCATTGCGCACCGCGCCGCCGGCCACGCGCGCCTCCTCGCCGCCCTCCTTCAGCGCGGCGAGCAGCCGCTGCAGATGCTTTTCACCGAGCCAGTCCGCCCTGCCCGAAAGAGACACCTCGGCACTCACGCATAGAGCCTTTCATAGAGCGTGCGGATGATACCCGCGGTGACGCCCCAGATGCGCTGGCCGCCATAGGGCATCTCGTAGAAGAACCATTCGAGGTCGTTCCACATGCGGCTGTCGCGCGCATGGTTGGCCGGGTCCATCAGGAAGCGCAGCGGCACTTCGAAGGCGGCGTCGACCTCGTCGGCATTGAGCGTCAGCGAAAAGCCGGGCCGCACCACGGAAAGCACCGGCACGATGCGGTAGCCGCTGCCGGAAACATAATCGGGCATCCGGCCGATGATTTCGATGTGGCCGCGGTCGAGGCCGATCTCCTCGAAAGTCTCGCGCAGAGCCGCGGCATCGGGGCCGGGATCCGTCGGATCGATCGTGCCGCCGGGGAAGGCCACCTGCCCGGAATGGCTGCGCAGCTTCTCGGCGCGCTTGGTGAGCAGCACGGTCGCGCCATCGGTGTGATCGATGACCGGGATCAGCACCGCGGCGTCGCGCAGCGGCTTTATGTGCTTCAGCCTGGGGTGGCCGGGATTGAAGCGATGATCGCCGAACTCGTCGCCGGCTTGCACCTCGGCCTGCGCCGCGGCGCGCGCGCGAAAATCCGCGATCGAGAACGGCACCGGCGCCACCTGGTCCATCACCCGCTTAGCCGCTCGAGTTTTTCGGCCGGCATGATCGGATAGACCTCGCCGCCGGAGCGGACGGCGAACATTGCCTTGCCGTCGATATCGATCTCCTCGCCATGTTCGACAAGCTCATACATCACGGGCCGCGCCACCAGCGCCTCCAGCCGACCGCGCACCAGCACATAGGGCTTGAGCCCGCCCGTCGCGTCCTCGTCGACGAAGCGCAGCGGATGGCCGGCTCCGGCCGTGACCACGTCGCCGACATTGGTGCGGAAGGTGATGACCTGACCCTCGCCGGTCCCCGACACGTTCATCTCGACGGCGATGAAGGGCGCGTCGGCGACGCGGATGCCCACGCGCTCCACCGGCGTCACCAGGTAGGTTCTGCCGTCGGCATCCTTGCGCAAGACGCTGGAAAAGAGCTGCACCAGCGGCATGCGCCCGATCGGCGTGCCGAGATAGAACCAGGTGCCATCGGCCCTGATCTCCATGTCGAGATCGCCGCAGAAGTCCGGATTCCAGCGCTCCACCGGGGCCGGTCCCTTGCCGGCGCGCGCCGCGCGCGAGATCAGCGCTTCCAGCCCACGCGCCTCGGTGGCGCCGGTCAAACTCTGTTCGCGATGCTCGACACGTTCGGTCATGGTCACGAAATAGTCACTGTTGTCCCGATTGTCAGCCTTGTCGGCCCAAGTCTGTGATTTAAGTTCGAATGCAGACGCCAGGAGAGGCCGAATCGCGGCATTCTGCGACTTTGAGAATGCAGGCCGGTATTTCCAACCACAAGGATCGAACGGCATGAGCGTGATGATCAAGGAAAGCCCGTTGAGCGACAAGGCGATGATCGAGGAGGCCGAGAAGGCGCTGGCCGACATCTCGAAGGCCCGCGACGCCGTCGGGAGGGTGATCTTCGGCCAGGAAGCCGTCGTCGAACGCACGCTGGTGGCGTTGCTTGCCGGCGGTCACGCGCTGCTCGTCGGCGTGCCGGGTCTCGCCAAGACCAAGCTGGTCGAGACGCTTGGCATCGTTCTCGGTCTCGATTCCCGCCGCGTCCAGTTCACGCCCGATCTGATGCCTTCCGACATCCTCGGCTCCGAGGTGATGGAGCAGGACGAATTCGGCAAGCGCTCCTTCCGCTTCATTTCCGGGCCGATCTTCACGCAGCTTTTAATGGCGGACGAGATCAATCGCGCTTCGCCGCGCACGCAGTCGGCGCTGCTGCAGTCGATGCAGGAGTATCACGTCACCATCGCCGGCGCCCGATACGACCTGCCTTCGCCCTTCCATGTGCTGGCGACACAGAACCCGCTGGAGCAGGAAGGCACCTATCCGCTGCCCGAGGCGCAGCTCGACCGCTTCCTGATGCAGGTCGACATCCTTTACCCGGATATCGAGGCCGAGCGCCGCATCCTGCTCGAAACCACCGGCGTCGAGGAGGCCAAGGCCGACAATGTGCTGCAGCCGGCTCGGCTCAAGGAAATCCAGACGCTGATCCGCGGCATGCCGGTGCCCGAGAGCGTCGTCGAGGCCATTCTGAAGCTGGTGCGCTCGGCCCGTCCGGGTCAGGGCAATGCCGACACCGACAAGCACGTCGCCTGGGGTCCGGGTCCACGCGCCAGCCAGGCGTTGACCCTGTGCGCCCGGGCTCGCGCACTATATGATGGCAGGTTGGCACCGTCGGTCGACGACATCCGTGCCTTGGCCGAGCCGGTGCTGCAGCATCGTATGGCGCTGACTTTCGCTGCCCGCGCCGAAGGCACTTCCGTGCGCGACGTGGTGGCGAAGCTGGCAAAAGGCATCTGATGGGTCGAATAGGCGAGGTCCAGGCACCGGTTGCGACGCGCGACGCGCTCGCCCGTGGTCGGTTGCGGGCCTCTTTGGTGCCGGATCTGCTGGTCGAGGCCCGCCGCATCGTCAACACGGTGATCGCCGGCTGGCATGGCCGCCGCAAGCGCGGCATCGGCGAGAATTTCTGGCAGTTCAGGCCCTATGTCGAAGGCGATTCCTCGCGCATCGACTGGCGCCGCTCTGCCCGCGACGATCATACCTATGTGCGCGACCGTGAGTGGGAGGCTGCCCACACGGTGTGGCTGTGGGCGGACCCCTCCCCCTCCATGCTTTACAAATCCGCGGGAGCCAGCGTTTCCAAGGAATCGCGCGCGTTGGTGCTGGCGCTCGCAATGGCCGAGCTTCTGTCGCGCAGCGGCGAGCGCATCGCCTGGCCGGGCCTCACCGACCCGTTCACGGCCCGCAACGGCGCCGAACGCATCGCCGCCCAGCTCAGCCACGCCGGCGCGCTGCCGGCCAAGCCCGACCTGTCAGCCATCCGCCGCTTCTGCGATATCGTCATCGTCAGCGATTTCCTCGATCCGGTCGAGGAAACCATGGGCTGGCTCGACGTGCTCGCCCGCCATGGCGTGCGCGCGCATCTGATCGAGGTCGCGGACCCGGCCGAGGAGACCTTCCCCTATGCCGGCCGCACCGAATTCACCGATCCGGAAACCGGCGACAAGCTGACCGCCGGCCGCGCCGAGATGCTGGGTGAGGAATACCGCCTGCTCTATACCGCCCGCCGCCAGGAACTGGCCGGCTGGTGCAGGCGTCTCGGCTGGAGCTTCACCGTCAACCATACCGACCGCCTCGCCTCCGAAGCGCTGGTGCGTATCCACATGGCGATGACCGCCGACAGCACCCGTCCAGGGCTGACCTCCAGTCATGCCGGGTTGACCTCCGGTCATGCAGGGCTGGCTGCCGGCGCCAGTCATGCGAGGCTGACCGCCAGTGGCGGTCTCGCCGGAAAGGCGGTCGCATGAGCTGGCTGCCGCTTTCCTTCGGCGCGCCGATGGTGCTGTGGGGCCTGCTGGCCCTGCCGGTGATCTGGTGGCTGCTGAGGCTCACGCCGCCCAGGCCGCAGACCGAGGTCTTTCCGCCGCTGAGAATCCTTGCCCGGGTCCTCAGGCGCGAAGAGACGCCGCATCAAAGCCCTTGGTGGCTGACGCTGCTTCGCCTGCTGATGGCTGCCCTCGTCATCGCAGCGCTTGCGGAACCGGTCTTCAATCCGCGCGAAAAGCTGCCGGCGGAGGGCTCTGCGCTGGCGTTGGTCATCGACAATGACTGGGCAAGTGCGGCCGATTGGGGCAAGCGCGTCGCCACCGCCGAGCGGCTGATTGCCGATGCCGGCTCGAACGGCGTGCCGGTCGTCATCGCCTTCACCGCCGAGAAACCCAATGCCGAGATCGGCCCTTTCGATGCGTCGGCCGCGCTTGATCGGCTGCGCGCGGCAAAGCCGCGTCCGATCCCGACCGACCGCCCCGCCGTCTATGCCCGTGTCGCCGCCACATTGGAGCGCCTGCCGGGTGCCAGCGTCGCCGTGCTTGCCGATGGCCTGGCGGCCAACGGCGACGAAGCGGCGTTCAAGATGCTTCTGGAAAAAAATGCCGCGCGGCTGGTCTGGGCCACCTCCGACCGGATCTCGCTCACCGGCCTGACCGATGCCGACAACCAGGTCGACGGCTTTGCGCTGACCGCCATCCGCGCGCCGGGCGATCCGGCGCCGGCGCAGGTCACCGCGGGCGCCTTCGACGACAAGGGCCGCCGTATCGCCGACGCGACGCTGACCTTCGCGCCGGGCGAAACCACCGCCACCGGAACGATGGCCGTGCCGTTCGAATTGCGCAACGACTTCGCTTCGATCGCGCTCGACGGCGAGCACCAGGCCGGCGGCGTGCGCGTGCTCGACGAAAGCTCCAAGCGCCGCCGCGTCGGGCTCTTGTCGCAGGCCGAGGCCGACCAGGCGCAGCCGCTCTTGTCGCCGCTCTACTA
>NZ_RZSC01000445.1:0-4868 GCF_003998155.1 Mesorhizobium sp. M1E.F.Ca.ET.063.01.1.1 | reverse complement strand
CTATCGGGGCGACCTGCTCGACGGGCTGTCGTTCGCAGGCGAGATCGACGAGTGGCTCGCGCCGCTTCGGGCCAACTACGCCCGCAAGGCGCTGGAACTGGCCGAGCGGCTGAGCCTCTTGCCGGAGTTGGGTTCGCGCGAGGAATTGGCCTGCGAAGCACTGGCCGAACGGCTGGTGACGCTCGACCCATGCGCCGAGCAGGCCCACCGTGCACTGATCCGCATCTTCCGCCGCCGCGGCAAGACCAACGATGCCTTCCGTCAGTTCCTGGTCTGCAAGGAAGCGCTGAAGCGCGAGCTCGGCGTCGATCCCGAAGAAGCGACGCGGGCGCTGGTCGAACGCATCGAAGCGGAACCGACAGCCAAAGGCAGACCGCCCGAGGTCGAACCGTCCGGCCTGGAAGTGAAGGCGGAGCCGCCGCGTCCGGCCGTCTCGGTGCCGGAAAAGCCATCGATCGCTGTCCTGCCGTTCCAGAACATGAGCGATGACGCCGAGCAGGAATATTTCACCGACGGCGTTGTCGAGGAGATCACGACGGCGCTGTCGCATGTGAGCTGGCTGTTCGTGATCGCGCGGAATTCCGCCTTCGCCTACAAGGGCCAGGCGGTCGACGTCACCCGCGTGGCACGCGAGCTCGGGGTGCGCTACGTCCTGGAGGGCAGCGTCCGCAGGGCCGGCAGCCGGCTGCGCGTGGCAGGGCAACTGGTCGAGGCGGCGGCGGGGGTGACTCTGTGGGCCGACCGGTTCGAAGGCGACGTCTCGGAGGTGTTTGAACTGCAGGATCTCGTCGCCTCCAGCGTTGTCGGCGCGATTTCGCCGAGGCTCGAGCAGGCTGAGATGGCGCGCGCCAAGCGCAAGCCCACCGAAAGCCTCGACGCCTACGACCACTATCTGCGCGGCATGGCGAGCCTTTACCGCTGGACGAGGGAAGGGCTGGAGGAAGCGCTGCCGCAATTCTACAAGGCCATCGAGCTCGACCCCGATTTTGCCTCAGCGGAGGGCGCTGCCGCCTGGTGCTATTTCTGGCGGATGGCGAATCGCTGGATGACTGATCGGCAGAAGGAGACCGCCGAGGTTTCCCGGTTGGTCGGCAACGTCGCGATCTCCGGCCAGGACGACGCGGTAGCGCTGGCCTTCAGCGGCCTGGCGCTGGGCTATGTCACCGGCGACTACGAGGCCGCCTTGGCACTGGCCGACCGGGCGCTCGTGCTGAACCCGAACTGCGCCACCGCCTGGAGCGCCAGCGGCTACCTCAAGGCCTGCTACGACGATCCCGACATCGCCATCGAGCACCTGTCGCGGGCAAGACGGCTGAGCCCGCTCGATCCGCTGACCTTCTTCATGCAGACCTGCACCGCCTTCGCCCATTTCGTGGCCGGCCGCTACGACGTCGCCTGGCCGCTCGCAGAGGCGGCATCGCGCACGCAGCCATATTATCTCACCGGCCTGCGCGTCGCGGCCGCCTGCAATGCCATGGCCGGCAGGCTGGATGCCGCGAGCAAGCATATCGCGCGCTCGCTGGCGCTCGACCCCGAACTGACGCTTGCCAACCTCACACACGTGGCGGGCCATATCAGGCCGGCCTATTTCGCCAAATATTTCGAGGCGCTGCGGCTGGCCGGCCTGCCCGAATAGACACGTCTTGGTGCATCGTCTTCAATCCGCCAGCGCCGCGGCCTCGACTTCCTTTCCAAGGCGAAGCGTTTCGCGCACGAGCAGGTCGAGATCGTCACGCCGCGTGCGGTGGTTGGTGATCGCCACCCTCAGGCAATGCCGGCCGTGCACGGTGGTGTCGGACAAGGCGGCGATGCCTTCTTCCTGCAGCCTGAGCATGATCTCGGTGTTGAACGCCTTGAGCCGTTCCTCGGACGCACCGTCCAGGCGATGGCGGAAGCAGACGATGTTGATGGTGGTCGGCGCCATCGGTTCCAGCGCCGGCTCCGCCTCGATCAGAGCGGTGAGATGACGAGCCTGGGCGATGTTCTGGTCGATGAGGCGCCCGAACTTCTCCACCCCGTGCTCCTTGAGCGCCATCCAAATCTTTAGCGCGCGAAAGCCGCGCGATGTCTGCAGGCCGTAGTCGTGCAGCCATTGCCCGGAGGCGAGCCCACGCGGTGTCGATTCCAGGTATTCCGGGGTGACGGCGAAGGTGTTGCGGTGGGCAGAAGCATCGCGAACCAGCGCACAGCCCGCCTCGAACGGCGCGTGCAGCCATTTGTGCGGATCGAGGGCGATGGAATGCGCCTGCTCGATGCCGGCGACGAGCGATCTGTTTTCAGGCGCGATGGCAATCAGTGCGCCGATGCAGCCGTCGACATGGAACCAGAGGTCTTCTTCCGCCGCCAGCGCGGCCAGCGCCTTGAGGTCGTCGATCGCGCCGGTGTTGACGGTGCCGGCGGTGCCGATCACGCAGGCTGGCTTGAACCCTGCCGCGCGATCCTCCGCGATGGCCGCCCTGAGAGCGTCGACGTCGATGCGCAAACCGGCATCGGTCGGAATCCGTCGCAGCGCCCGGTTGCCGAGGCCGAGCGCTTCCATCGCCTTGCGGTGGCAGGAATGGACCTGGTCCGACGCGTAGAAGCGCAACGGTTTTGGTATCGCGCCTACGCCCCTTTCGCGAACATCGACGCCCGCCTTGACGTTGCGCGCCACGGTCAGTCCGATAATGTTGGCCATGGAGCCGCCGCTGACCAGCGTGCCGCCGGCCGAGACCGGGAATCCGACCATCTCCTTGCACCAGCCGACCACCTGGCTGTCCATCAGCCCGGCGGCGTGGTTGCCGCCGCCGAGGTTCGAGCCCTGGATCGCCGCCAGGAAATCGCCGAGCGCGCCGGTGAAATTGCTGGACCCCATGTACCAGGACCAGAAGCGCGGATGGATGTTGCCCATCGGATAGGCCATCACGTTGCGGGCGACCTCGCCATACACATCGGCAATCGGCGCCGGTTCGTGCGGCAGCGGTGCCGAAAAGAAACTGCGGACCTCGGGCGGCATCTCGCGCCACACCGGACGATCTCGGACATCCTTGAGATAAGCGACGGCCTCCTCGACGATCCGATGCGACAGGGCCTGCATTTCGGCCCAATCCGGCGGATCGAGCGTTTCATCCATCACCGCTGTTTCCTGCAAGGTATCCATCCGCTCCTCCCCCCAAAAGGCATGCGATCATTTCCTGGATTGTCATGCGGCGCCGCCAGCCGAATGGGCAGCGGCGCCGCGAATTGTCTTCAGGCGTCGAATTGGCAGCTCGGCGTCGAGCGTGACAGCGCCGTCTCCTCGGCGTCCATCTCCGCCTCGATGCCGTCGAACAGCGGCGTCGACATGTAGCGCTCGCCGGTGTCGGGCAGCATGCACAGGATCACCGAACCGGCCGGGGCCGTCCCGGCGATCTGGCGCGCCACGGCGAAGGTGGCGCCGCCGGAGATGCCGGTGAATATGCCTTCCTGCCGTGCCAGCGCCTTCGCCCATTTGATGCCTTCCGGACCGGGGATCGGCACCACCTCGTCATAATAGTGCTTGTCGATCGCCTCCTGCAGCACGTTGGGGATGAAATCCGGCGTCCAGCCCTGGATCGGATGCGGCTCGAACGCCGGATGGCTGGCAGCGGGTGCGCCGCCTGCGCCGCGTTCCTGCGCTTGGCCGCTGCCGATAAGCTGCGCATTGGCTGGCTCGGCAAGCACGATCCGGACATTCGGCCGCTCGCGGCGCAGCACTCGTCCGACGCCGGCGATCGTGCCGCCGGTTCCATAGCCGGTGACAAGCACATCGAGCCTCGATCCCGCGAAATCGTTGATGATCTCGCGCGCCGTGGTCGCCTCGTGGATGGCGGCATTGGCTTCCGTCTCGAACTGACGGGCCAGGAACCAGCCATTGGCCCCGGCAAGTTCGACAGCCTTCTGATACATGCCGGAACCCTTCTTGGCGCGCGGCGTCAGCACCACCTTGGCGCCCAGCATGCGCATCAGCTTGCGGCGCTCGATGGAGAAGCTGTCGGCCATCGTCACCACCAGCGGGTAGCCCTTCTGCGCGCACACCATGGCCAACCCGATGCCTGTGTTGCCGCTGGTCGCCTCGACCACGGTCTGGCCCGGCTTCAACTTGCCGCTGCGCTCGCCTTCCTCGATGATGTTGAGCGCCAGCCGGTCCTTCACCGAGGCCGCCGGATTGAAGAACTCGGCCTTCACATAGATCGTCGCGTGACCCGGGCCGAGATTGTTGATGCGGATGACCGGCGTGTCGCCGACCGTGTCGAGAATGCTGCCGAACAGCCGGCCGCGGCCGGCTGTTGTCCTGATTTTCAATTGCTGCAACATGGCTTTTCTCCTCGATGTCTCACGCGCCGGTTACAAACCGGCGGCTTCGGCGGCGCGGTTTCGACACCTTGCCGCGGTAGGGTTGCGGGACCTGCCGCAGATGCGGCAACGGCGGCGTTCCGATACGGAATAGGGCTGTCGGATGCTTCCTGTCGTCTTTGGTGATAGAACATGGACCAACTGGTCAGCGTGGGAGCGAGCGTGGAAACGCACGTGGAATCCGCCCGATCGGGCCTGAACAGCGAGGCGGCCGGCCTGTCCCTGCGGCTGTTCGGACCGCTTGCGATTGTGCGCGACAGTGTTCCGGTCGTGCTGCCGGCGTCCCGCAAGCTGCGCGCGCTGCTCGCCTATCTGACGCTCGCGCCACACCCCGTCAGCCGCAGCCGGCTGTGCGAGCTTCTCTGGGATGTTCCCAACGATCCGCGCGGCGAGCTTCGCTGGTGCCTGAGCAAGCTTCGCGCCGCGCTCGACGAGCCGGACCTGCGCAGGGTCGAGACCGAGGGCGACGCGGTCGCGCTTCGCCTCGCCGATACCCGCGTCGATGCCCTGGAGAC
>NZ_RZSC01000444.1:0-4872 GCF_003998155.1 Mesorhizobium sp. M1E.F.Ca.ET.063.01.1.1 | reverse complement strand
GCCTTATCGAGGCGGAAGCCCGATGGTTGCAGCGAGGGCGCCGCCCCTCTCTGAGTTCGATCGTGCAGAGAGATTTCTGTCCTGTGACGCAAATGCGAAAAGCAGGACGACAAGCGGCGTCATCAGGAGAAGGACAATCGCGGACGATAGTTCCTCTGAATAGTCATCTTTACAATCTGTGCCGCCGGCGAGGCCGTCGAACAGCTTAGGGATAGGCTGGCCCGTTAGATTGAAGAATCCCACCTAAACCTCCTGTAGAGTAAGGGCCGGCGCGCATTGCCAGAGGTACTGATGGGTTTTGCCCACCTGCCGGATTATGCAACTAAGTGTAAGCCTCTCGAAGGTGCCCTCAGCCTATTATCTCTCGATGATAGGGAACTGCGAGGGACCTGAGAATGCGTAAAAGGTTTTGCTGGATATAAAATCAATTTATCTCGCATCTACCGCCTGACAGGGTCGATGTTGGCTTGCAACTTCGTCTCAAATCGCACGCATAGGACGAAGGCCACATGATTGGCGCCGGGCTTGTCGGCTTCGCGCAGGCGCTTCCATCCCGAACAGGGCATTAGTTCGTGCAGATGCAAGGCGGGAAGAGGCAGCAGTCCGCAACGCGTACCTCCAATCAGAAGTTCCATGATAATAACATCAGGAAGCCCTCTGGGATAAGCCCGCTAATGTTGCCATTCGGACGTTGATGGCGCCACCCGGCGGATTGAGTTGGAAAATTTTCGCGTCGGGGAGAGGACCGGCAACTCGGCTTACTGGGCCGCCTGTAAAGTTGGCCAGCTCGATCGAGCAGCTGGGGTCGTAGAGTCAGCGCCCATTCCGCCCACGAAATCAATATATCGCCGCCCCTCGACATCCCAGAGCTCCGCGTTTCGAGCCCGGTCCACGTATATTGGGGGCAACATGGAGGCGACCGCCGAAACACCGGCTTTTCGGTGCTCATCGAGGCAATATTAGATACCATCCGAGTACACTCTTATGTTAAATAAATTTCGCTAAGCAAACAACAACTACATTGGTCTCTACGAAGGCCGGACCTACTTCTGCCCCCGGTGGTTGAGGTTGAGCTTCGTAAGACTTATGTCAAGGAAATAGCTCGCGCTCTCCTACTGCGGCAGACTGAGCTGCGCCATTCGACCTCCATCGATCGTCCACACTTGGCCGGTGACGAACGAGGACTCGGGCGAAGCGAGCCAGACTACGAGGCTCGCGACTTCGTCTGGTTTCCCCGTTCGTCCAACTGGGTGGATTTTGCCGATCTGCTGGCGGAAACCCTTGGGATCCGGCATACTCTCGACGAAATCCAAGTTCAGGTCGGTGTCGATCCAGCCCGGCGCGACCGCGTTGCAACGCACACCTTCAGCGCCGTGATCGATCGCCACCGCGCGGGTAAGACCATGGAGACCAGCCTTGGAGGCACAATAGGCCGCGTGTTTCGGGTTGGATCCCAGCCCCTCGATCGATCCGACATTCACTATGGTCCCGCCGGCGGACCGCAGGTGCGGCATTGCCGCTTTAATCAGTATGAACGGCGTAGTCAAATTGACGGCGATGGTCCTCTCCCAATCCGCCAGGCTCATATCTTCGACGAGCGCCTCCTGCATGACTCCGGCGTTATTCACCAGGACATCGAGTCTTCCTGCCCGCTGGACAACCGCTTTGATCACATGTGCCGCCTCGGCCGGTGCCGTGAAGTCGACCGCAATGGCCTCGAATTCCCGGTCCTCACCACGTTGCGCGGTGAACACGCGAGCGCCCTCATTCCTTAGACGTCGCGCAGTCGCAAGACCGATGCCGCTACGCCCGCCCGTCACGAGAGCTACTTGTCCTGCAAACCTCTTATCCAACTTTCTTTCCACCCTTCCTTTCGACTGGCGCCCGCATGGTAGCGGCGCTCGGAGGAACCAGACGACCTCGGCCCTGTCTGGCTCCGCGATTGCTGAGCCGACCGCCTTGCCAAGTTCCACCTGCCTCCAAAGGATCCACGGGGAATCGGCGAAACCGCTGCCAGTGTTCTGCCGAGACGACCTCGAGGGCCAGCTCTATTTGACGGCAACAATCCGCAGCTAGCCTCACGCGCCGCCAGCCGAATAGAATACCGCCGCGTCCAAAACCATCGCTTCGCCCCCCGGATTAAGGCAGGCCTTGCTTGGTGTCGGATGATAGGCACTAGCAACTGCCCTGAGAATGCGCAAATCGTTTCGCTAGCGTTAAATTCAGTTTATGCCTTGGGCCATCCCCCTGGAAGCTGAAAGTGGACTTTGCGAGATCGCCTTAATTCGGCACCACCTGGCGAGAACCCTGCCTAGGTGTAGCCCGGAACTACACCAAGAGAAACCAGCAGAAACCGCCCGAGTAGCCCGCCGCAACTTTTTTAGAGAATCTCAATGCGTCGACTCGTTGACGCCTCTTGGCTCGACAGGGCTCGAGAAAGCGCTCACTGATCGTTGGGATCCAATGATTGCCGTTGAGGCACAGAGCGCGAAGGCCGATGTGGTTCCAGTTGTAGTCGCAAACATTAACCCGCTCTGCCCCTCACAGACAGGCGGAGAAATCAGGGCATGCAGGTCGGTCACACAGAAATCATTCACGAGATGGAGCAGCATATCAGGTCGGCTTTTCGAGCGAAGAGTTTTGTTGTCTCCGACCCACTCTACCAGCGTTTGAGACTTACCGCGCCAAACGTCTGATCAGCTAACTAAAGTTACCGATTGCTGTGGCCGTCAGTGGTTTCGTATGGGCACTTCCATTCAAAATTTCCGCGTGTCAAGACTGAGCTTGGTGTCTGTGATTCAACCGCAGCGCACGAATGCAGGATGAATTGATCTTATGTCGGGGCGCTTTTTTTTCCGCCTTTGCCAATCAGCAAATCCGGTCTTAAATCCTGGTAAAAGTAAGCCAACGGGAAGGCCTAGCATGTCTTCGTTTTCGATCGTGAACCACAAAATTGATCCAATGCGATTGGCAAAAGCGCACAAGCCGGATGGGAGCTTAGATGATAATGATCGGATTGAAATCGGACCGACGGACGTCGCCTTTGCGGAGTGGACAGCGTTGGGCCTGACCACGCCCAACCTTGATCGTATGCGCGGAACCCGCCTTGATCGAATTGTTCAGCAACTTCGCCAAAGAGACTATGCTGGCGTGCTGTGCTTCGATCCCCTGAACATACGATACGCTTCAGATTCCTCGAACATGCATATCTGGATCATGCACAATCCGTCCCGAGCGGTGTTCGTGTCAGCCGATGGATATGTCGTTCTCTGGGACTTTCATCGTTGCAGCCACCTGTCAACTTATCTGCCGCGCATTAACGAGATCCGCGATGGCGGCGCCGGTTTTTACTATTTTGTCGCCGGCGACAAAGAGGAAGAAATTGCCAAGGACTTTGCCGGGCAAATTGACGAACTGCTGCGCCGCTCTGGCGGCAAAAACCGTCGTCTTGCGGTCGACAAGATCGAAATCCCCGGTCTGCGCGCGCTCGATGCGGTTGGCATTAAGGTTTGCAACGGCATGCAGCTCATGGAGCATGCCCGGGCCATCAAGGGAATCGACGAGATCAACGCGATGCGCTGCTCTCTGGCGACCTGCGAGATTGCCGTTGCGAAAATGCGGGAACGTTTGCAGCCCGGCATAGCCGAAACGGAACTTTGGTCGGTTCTCCACGCCGAAAATATCGCACGTGGTGGAGAGTGGATCGAAACGCGCATTTTAACTTCCGGCCCGCGCACGAACCCTTGGATGCAGGAGGCCGGTCCGCGTCGCATTGTGTCGGGGGACCTCGTCGCCTTCGACACCGATATGGTAGGCCCATACGGAATGTGTGCCGATTTCTCCCGGACTTGGCACTGCGGTGACGGCCGGCCCACCGACGAACAGCGAAGGTTGCACGCCATCGCATACGAGCATATAGCTGCAAACATGGCCATGCTAAAGCCTGGCGTCTCTTTCACCGAACTCACGCAGCGCAGCCACAAGCTTCCCCCGGAGTTCGTAGAGCAACGATATGGCGTTATGATGCATGGCATCGGTCTGTGCGACGAATATCCCGCGATTCTCTATCCTGAAGACTTTATCCCCGGAGCATTCGACTATGTTCTCGAGCCGGGGATGACCTTGTGCGTTGAGGCCTATATCGGTGCCGTCGGTGGCCGGGAAGGCGTGAAGCTCGAAGAGCAGGTGCTGGTGACCGAGAGTGGAGTTTCAAATCTTACGAGATGCCCGTTTGATGAGGCTTTGATGTCCTGAAAAAATAGCTGAGTTTTTGCTCGGGTGCTTTTGCTTCACAAATGGGCTGACCGTTTTTTGGACGAGCCGTGCCACGGGGTTATTCGCAAGTTGGCTCCATTGCATCAAGAGTTCAAGAGCTTCCGGCTAAGGCAATTGATCCCAGGCCGCGCAATGCGATTCCCGGTGCACCTATCTGGGTACGCTACGGGTCCCACCGTAAAGGGTCTCTAAACGACCGGATCAGCCCCCACATCGGGTGAGGGGTCGACCCTGTCAAACTTACGCGTATGATCTGTATCCCCAAGATCCTGACTATCAAAGCAGCGACGGCCTCCCTAGAGGTCGGGCAGGCCAATCAGCTGGTCAACTCGTCGTTTCGCTCCGTTGCCGACCCTATTTACTAGAAGAGGCGGCCGCTGTGGTCGCGGTTAGATGGTCTGTCGCCCGTCTGAATGACTCCTCACTGACCTGAATAGCCCTCCATCTTGACTTACACCCTCGCCAGCCTTCGCCTGAGGGGGCTTGGACATAAACTGGGTTTAAGACCGCAGAAACTTTTTGCGCCTTCTCAGGGCAATTGCCGACGCCTATCATCAGCGGGATATAAGTCAGGCACGCCGTCTCGGACGGCGGAGC
>NZ_RZSC01000443.1:0-4883 GCF_003998155.1 Mesorhizobium sp. M1E.F.Ca.ET.063.01.1.1 | reverse complement strand
ACGGACTCTACATCCGGCGCGCGCTGAAGGACGGCGTGCCTAACGCGCAGAGCGCGATCGCGCTGGTCGAAGACTATCTCGAAACCAAGCTCAACGGACGGAGCCTGCCTTGACGACCCGACGGCCCAATTTCCTGATCGTCATGGTCGATCAGCTCAACGGAACGCTGTTCCCGGATGGGCCGGCCGATTTCCTGCATGCGCCGCATCTGAAGGCGCTCGCCCAGCGCTCGGCGCGCTTTGCCAACAACTACACGGCCTCGCCGCTCTGCGCGCCGGGCCGGGCCTCATTCATGAGCGGCCAGTTGCCTTCGCGAACGGGGGTCTATGACAACGCGGCCGAGTTCGTTTCCTCGATCCCGACCTTCGCGCATCATCTGCGCGCCGCCGGCTATTACACCTGCCTGTCCGGCAAGATGCATTTCGTCGGACCGGACCAGTTGCACGGCTTCGAGGAGCGGCTGACCACCGACATCTATCCCGCCGATTTCGGCTGGACACCGGACTATCGCAAGCCCGGCGAGCGCATCGAATGGTGGTACCACAATCTGGGCTCCGTCACCGGTGCCGGCGTCGCCGAGACCACCAACCAGATGGAGTATGACGACGAGGTCGTGTTCCTGGCGAAGCAAAAAATCTACCAGCTTTCGCGCGAGCAGGACGATCCAGGCCGCCGGCCCTGGTGCCTCACCGTTTCGCTGTCCCACCCTCACGATCCCTATGTCGCGCGCAAGCAGTACTGGGATCTCTACGAACACTGCCAGGCGCTCGATCCGGAAACACCGTTCATCCCGTATGACGAGCAGGACACGCATTCGCAACGGCTTTACCACGCCAGCGACTATGCATCTTTCGAGATCACCGACGAACAAGTGCGACGCTCGCGGCGTGGCTATTTCGCCAACATTTCCTATGTCGACGACAAGCTTGGCGAGTTGCTGGACGTTCTCAAGCGTACCCGCATGCTCGACGACACCACCATCCTGTTCTGCTCGGATCACGGCGACATGCTGGGCGAGCGCGGCCTGTGGTTCAAGATGAGCTTCTTCGAAGGGTCCGTGCGTGTGCCGCTGATGATCGCCGGCAAAGGCGTGCCGGCCAGGCTGGTCAAAGCGCCTGTCTCCAACCTCGACGTGACCCCGACGCTCTGCGACCTCGCCGGCATCGACATCGCGGGGATCGCGCCATGGACCGACGGCCAGTCGCTGCTGCCGCTGCTTGACGGCAAGGTGCGCACCGCGCCGGTGCTGATGGAATATGCGGCCGAAGGCTCCTACGCGCCGCTGGTCGCCATCCGCGAGGCCAAATACAAGTTCATCCATTGCGAGCTCGACGCGCCGCAACTGTTCGACCTCGATGCCGATCCGCTCGAGCGTAACAACCTCGCCGGCGATGCGACGAACGCAGCCCTGGTGGCCGCTTTCATGGACAAAGTCCGGGCGCGCTGGGACATGGCCGGCTTCGACGCCTCGGTCCGCGAAAGCCAGGCGCGCCGCTGGGTCGTCTATCCGGCGCTGCGCAACGGCGCCTACTACCCGTGGGACTTCCAGCCGCTGCAGAAGGCCTCGGAGCGCTACATGCGCAATCATATGAACCTCGACAATCTCGAGGAAAGCAAACGCTATCCGCGAGGCGAATGATGGCTGATATTCTCGTTCCCACTCTGGACCACCTGAAACGTGCCTATGCCGTGACGTCCGCGGCAACGCAGGTGACGCCGCTGCTGGAGTCGGCTGCCCTTGCCAGGGAGACGGGCGCAGCGCGCGTCTTCGTCAAGCCGGAATCGCTGCAATGGGCAGGCTCCTTCAAGGTGCGCGGGGCCTATTGGCGGCTGACGCGGCTGTCGCCCGACGAAGCGAAGAAGGGCGTCGTCGCCTATTCCTCGGGCAATTTCGCACAAGGGCTGGCGGCCGCCGGCCAGGCGCTCGGCATTCCCGTCACCATCGTCATGCCGATCGATGCGCCGGCCGCAAAACGCGACGCGACCGCCGGCTATGGGGCGCGCGTGGTGCTCACCGACCATGGCGATCGCGCCCGCGAGGAAGTCGCGGCCGCCAAGGCGCGCGAGATCGCCGAGACAGAGGGGCTCACCTTGCTCCATCCCTTCGACGATCCCGAGATCGTCGCCGGCCAGGCTGGCGCCGGGCTGGAAGCGCTCGACCAGTTGGCGGCCAAGAAGGCTCACGCCGACCTCGTCTTCTGCTCGGTCGGCGGCGGCGGGCTGATCGGCGGCGTCTCGCTCGCCTTCCATTATCTGTCGCCGAAAACCGAGATCATCGCCGTCGAGCCTGAAGGCTTCAACGGCATGGGCTCGTCGCTCGCGCATGGCGCGATCGAAACCATGCCGATCGGGCCGAAATCGATCTGCGACGGGCTGATGGCGCGCAAGCCCGGCGAGGCGCCGTTCGCCGCGGTGCGTGCTGCCGGCGTTCGCGGCGTGACCGTCGACGACGCCTCGGTGCGGCGCGCGATGAAGATCGCCTTCGAGCGGATGAAGCTGGTGCTGGAGCCCTCGGGCGCGGCGTCGCTGGCAGCACTGCTCGGCGGCAAAGTGGAGGTGAAGGACAAAACCGTCCTTGTGGTTGCAACCGGCGGCAATGTCTCGCTCGCCGATTTTATGGCGCATATGAACAATGCTTGAAGCGGATTTCGTCATCATCGGCTCCGGCTCCGCCGGTTCGGCCATGGCCTACAGGCTGTCGGAGGACGGCAAGCACTCGGTGATCGTCATCGAGTTCGGCGGCACCGATATCGGACCGCTGATCCAGATGCCGTCGGCGCTGTCGATCCCGCTCAATATGAGCCTCTATGACTGGGGCTTCGCCAGCGAGCCTGAGCCGCATCTCGGCGGCCGGGTGCTTGCCACGCCGCGCGGCAAGGTGATCGGCGGCTCGTCCTCGATCAACGGCATGGTCTATGTGCGCGGCCACGCGCGCGACTTCGATCACTGGGCCGAACAGGGCGCGACCGGCTGGGGCTTCGCCGATGTGCTTCCCTATTTCAAGCGCATGGAAGATTCCGACGGCGGCGAGGACGGCTGGCGAGGCCACGGCGGCCCGCTGCATGTGCAGCGCGGCACGCGCAAGAACCCGCTCTACGGCGCCTTCATGGAGGCAGGCCGCCAGGCCGGTTTCGAGCTCACCGACGACTACAACGGATCGAAGCAGGAAGGTTTCGGCCCGATGGAGCAAACCATTTGGGGTGGCCGCCGCTGGTCGGCGGCCAACGCTTATCTGAAACCGGCTCTCAAGCGAAAGAATGTGAGGCTGGTCAAGGGCTTCGCCCGACGTGTGGTGATCGAGAATCAACGCGCCATCGGCGTCGAGATCGAAGCTAACAAAAAGATTCAGGTCGTTAAGGCGCGACGCGAAGTGATCGTCGCGGCATCCTCGATCAATTCGCCCAAGATCCTGATGCTGTCAGGCATCGGCCCCGGCGCGCATCTGCAGGAAAACGGCATAAAGGTCATCGCCGATCGGCCGGGCGTCGGCGCCAATCTGCAGGACCATCTGGAGCTCTACATCCAGCAGGAAGCGACCAGGCCGATCACGCTGAATTCGGTGCTCAATCCCTTCTCCAAGGCGATGATCGGCGCGCAGTGGCTGTTCTTCAAGACGGGCCTCGGCGCCACCAACCACTTTGAAGCCGCAGCCTTCGTGCGCTCGCAGGCCGGCGTCGACTATCCCGATATCCAGTATCACTTCATCCCGGCGGCGGTGCGCTATGACGGCAAGAAGGCGGCGAAGTCACACGGCTTCCAGGCGCATGTCGGGCCGATGCGTTCCAAGTCGCGTGGCTCGGTGACGCTGCGCTCTCCCGACGCCCTTGCCAAGCCGGTGATCCGCTTCAACTACATGTCGCATCCGGACGACTGGAGCGAGTTCCGCCACTGCATCCGGCTGACGCGCGAGATTTTTGGCCAGAAGGCGTTCGATGGGTTCCGTGGCAAGGAGATTTCGCCGGGCGGCCATGTGCAGTCCGACGACGAGCTCGACGCCTTCATCCGCGACCATGCCGAAAGCGCCTACCACCCCTGCGGTACCTGCAGGATGGGCCGCGCCGACGACCTGACCAGCGTCGTCGATCCGGAATGCCGCGTGATCGGCGTCGAAGGTCTGCGTGTCGCCGACTCCTCGATCTTCCCGCGCGTGACCAACGGCAATCTCAACGCACCCTCGATCATGACCGGCGAGAAGGCGTCCGACCACATCCTCGGCCGCACGCCGCTTGCGCCGTCCAACCAGGAGCCCTGGATCAATCCGCGCTGGCAGGTGGCCGACAGATAGCGCATGATCCGGGCGGATCGCTTCGCCCCTCGAAAGAGAACTGGAGAACCGCCCATGCGCGCCCAGCCAACGGCATCGCATTATGTCAACGGCCGCTATATCGAGGACGAAGGCGGCGCGCGCCTGCCGGTGATCTATCCGGCGACCGGCGAGACCATCGCGACGCTGCATTCGGCGACGCCAAACGTGCTGGAGTTGGCGATCGAGGCCGCGCGCGCGGCGCAGCCGGCCTGGGCGCGGCTGAAGCCCGTCGAGCGCGGGCGCATCCTGCGCCGCGCCGCCGACATCCTTCGCGCGCGCAATGCCGATCTGGCGCGCATCGAGACGCTGGACACCGGCAAGGCGATCCAGGAGACGCTGGTGGCGGATGCGCCTTCGGCCGCCGACTGTCTCGAATATTTCGCCGGCGCGGTCGCCGCCTTCAACGGCGAGGCGGTCGATCTCGGCGGGCCTTTCGCCTATACGCGGCGCGAGGCGCTTGGCGTCTGCGTCGGCATCGGCGCCTGGAACTATCCGATCCAGATCGCCGGGTGGAAATCCGCCCCGGCGATCTGGATCGGATAGTTCCAGGCGCCGATGCCGACGCAGACGCCAAGCG
>NZ_RZSC01000442.1:0-4918 GCF_003998155.1 Mesorhizobium sp. M1E.F.Ca.ET.063.01.1.1 | reverse complement strand
ATGCTCATGCCATCGTTGAGCTCGGCATATTGCGGGATCTGCTGGTAGCGCTGGAATTCTTCCTGCCACTCGGCATCGTTGAGCGGCGGGATGACGCCGTGGATCGGCTTCCACTCGGTGATCGACAGGCCGGAACCGGTGAGCCGGGTGGCGCCGCCGACCAGCACCAACGCGAACAGCACGAGCACTACGAAATAGAGCCAGCCGCGCACCAGTGCGCGGTTGCGGAGATCGCGGTCGCGGGCGGCGTATGGGGCCGTGGCGGTGATGGCGGCCATGGGACGGTTCCCGGCAATTGAAACGCGCGATTGGTGGACCATGACCGTCCCGGTGGCAAGGCCGCACAGCGCGGCACGCCGTCGCGCCGGTGAGCTATGGTTGCGCATGGCCGTCGTTCGGCCTAAGCGATGCGGGTCAACGGAACCGCGACATGCCCATTCGCCTGAAAAAGCTGATCGGAACCATCCTGCTGGTGGCTCTGGTCATCATCTATGCGCTGATCGCTTCGGCCGTCGCGGTCACCAGGCTCGCCGAATATGGCGCAACGGCGCATTTCCTGTTCTTCCTGTTCAGCGGCCTGCTCTGGGTGCTGCCGGCAATGGGCATCATCAAATGGCTGATCCTGGAGCCACCTCAGAAGGGCTGAACCGCCTTATCAGATCGTAACGACCATCTTGCCGGCATTGGCGAGCGGCGTGGTCACACCCGACAGCATCGTGCGGATATGGGCGACGCTCTGGTAGCGGCCGTTGACGGAGATGCGCGGCAGCGCATGCAGGAAGCCGGCATGCTCGGCTCTCAGCACGCCGTGCCGCGTCGTCACCGCAGAGACATAGCCGGCGTCTCGGGCAAAACCCACCTCGCGGCAGCCGACCGCGCTGGCATAGCCGTAGGGGTATGCGAAATGGCGCGGCTCCAGCCCGAGCCTTTCCTCGAGGATGCGCCGGACCTCACCGATCTCGTGGCGCGCGTCCGCCTCCGAAAGCCGCTTGAGGTTGCGGTGGTTGACGGTATGCGCGCCGATCGTCACCAGCGGATGCGCGGCCATCGCGCGGATCTCGTCCCAGCTCATAAGCGTGCCGGGACGGCTCTCGCCAAGTTCGATCCCGTTGGAACGCGCCAGTTCGCGCAGCGCGGCGCCCTGCTCTTCTTCAGGGACTTCAAGGGTCAACCAGGCATTCAGCCGTGCAATGACCTGAATCTTTCGGCCAGGCGTCGAGCAATCAACGACCGCCGATCCCCTCGCCGTCTTCAGCGTCAGGTGTGAGCTGGTGTCGACGATATCCTCGACGACGTCCCACCACAGGTCGACGGCACCGTCGATCAGGCCTGGCGCGACATAGATGGTGATCGGCGCGCCGTGCTTTTCCAGCACCGGCAGCGCCTCGGTCATGTTATCGCGATAGGCATCGTCGGCGGTGATGGTGGCAAACTGGCCGTGTTTGCCGCCCGCCTCGATGCGTTCGATCGCTTCATCAAGGGTAACAAAGGCATAGCCCCTTCCCTTCATGTCGGCGATCAGCTTGTCGAGGAAGGCTGGGGCGATGTTCAGGTGGCGATTGACGCTGTTCGGCTTCTCGGGCGTGGCGGTCACGCGATGCAGCATCAGGATGGCGCCGATGCCGCCGACGAACGGCTTCGCCAGCGGAGCGAGGCCGGTGTAGCGGGCAACGTTCAAGGCCAGTTTCCGGATCGCCTCGCCCCCGTCGATCATTCCTTCACCTTTTGCGCCTAGGCTCATCCAAGCACGACTTGCGCCTATGCGAACCCCAGGTTGCAACCAATACGTCTTAAGGATTGAGGGATGGTTGACGCCGCCGCGTCATTTGACGGCAATCGGGTCGCGGCCAATGAAGCGCCGGCGCGTGCGCCTGCCTCGAACCAGACCCGACTGACGGCGGCGGTGAGTGACGGCGCCGGCCTTGCCGATTACGCGCAATTCTGCGCTTCGGCGCTGTTTGCTCCGGCACAGAGCGCATCCTGGGTGCGCAACTGGGCGACCGAGACCAAGGCCGACATGGTGGTCGCCACGCTGAACGCCGAAGGCAGGCCGGTGCTTGTGCTGGCGCTCGAAGTCGTCCGGAGAGGCCTGTTCCAGGTCGCCCGTTTCGCCGGCGGACGTCACGCCAACGGGAATTTTCCCGCCGCCGACCAGCGGTCGCTGCAAAGGATCGACAGCTCGGCTATCCGTTCCCTACTCTCGGCAATCGCCAAGGCGCGGCCGGACATCGACCTTGTTGCGCTGGAGCGGCTGCGGCCCGATCTCGACGGCGTCGCCAATCCGCTCGCCGCGCTGCCCAATTTCCCGAGCCCGAACCTTGCGCTCGCGGTCGATCTCGACGGCGGCTTCGATGCGCTGCTCGCGCGCGCGAGCGGCAAGCGCAAGCGCAAGAAGCACCGTTCGCAGACGCGCAAATTCGAGGCCGTCGGCGGCTTCGGCCGCATCGAGGCGCGAAGCCGCGAAGAGGTCGACAGGCTGCTCGACGCCTTCTTCGACATGAAGGAAGTGCGCTTCGCCAAGATGGGCATAGCCAATGTGTTCGGCGGCGCGGAAGTGCGCGCCTTCTTCCGGGCGGTGTTTGCCGATGCGCTGGCCGAGCAAAGGCCTTCCTTTCTGCTGCATGGGCTGGAAGTGGCCGGGAAGCCTCGCGCCGTTACCGGCTCCAGCCGCTCGGGCAAGCGCCTGATCTGCGAGTTCGGCGCAATCGCCGAGGACGATCTCGCCTTCACCAGCCCGGGCGACTTCCTGTTCTTCGACAATATCCAGGAAGCCTGCGAGCTCGGCTTCGACGTCTACGATTTCTCGGTCGGCGACGAGCCCTACAAGCGGCTCTGGTGCGACATCGAGGTCCAGCATTTCGAGGTGCTCGCGCCGCTGACGCTCAAGGGCCGGGCGCTGGCGACGGGGTTGCGGCAAGGAGCGCGGGCAAAGGCGTTCATCAAGAACAACCCGACGGTCTGGAAGCTGACCAAGATGCTGCGCCGCAAGGCTGCCGGACAAGCGGCGCCCGCTGTTGCCGAGGACGACAGTTAAAGCGCGTCGCGCCGAACCGAATCAGGCGACGCGCTTCAAGTCTTTGTTTTGATGCATGTCTTTCGCCGTCGATCTCCCGGTTGATACGGGCAAACAGGTCGAGGTCGAGACCTTGAAGAGCCTTGGGCGGAACCTATCGCCAGCCGTGAGGTTTTCGCACTCAGAAGGAGAACGGCCATGGCCAAGTGCGACCAATGCGGCAATGACTACGACAAGGCATTCCAAGTGAGCCTGGGCGGGCAAACCTACACATTTGACAGCTTCGAGTGCGCGATCCACAAGCTCGCGCCGACCTGCCCTCATTGCAGGGTGCGGATCATGGGGCACGGCGTCGAGCAGGGCGATATCATATATTGCTGCGCGCATTGCGCCGAGCAGGAAGGGGCCAAAGCTCTGGTCGATCGCGCGCCTTGACGGTTCTGTATCCGCCGGGTGCCTTCCAGATCTAACTACGCCGCCTGAACGATCTCGACCAGTTCAACGTCAAACACCAGGTCCTTTCCAGCCAAAGGATGATTGCCGTCGAGCTTGACGCTGGAATCGTCCACGCCGACGACCGTTACTTGCATGGCACGCCCTTCGCGGGTGCGGGCCTGCAATTGGGTACCAACATCAACGTTGATGTTTTGCGGCACGCTGGCGCGGTCGATGGTTACGACCGCTTCGGGGCGATGGGGGCCATAGGCGGCGTCGGCGGGAACGGTAACGGTGCTTTTCGTGCCGACCTCCATGCCCTCGACATGCGTTTCGAGACCGGGAATTACCTGTCCTTCACCCAGCGTGAATTGCAGCGGTTCGCTGCCGGAAGAATCGAATTGAGTGCCGTCGACCAGACGTCCGGTATAGTTGATGCGTACAGTGTCGCCATTCTTGGCCTGTGTCATAGCAACCATCCTTTTGGGAGTTTGTGGGGGGACCGGCCTGGAGTTCACGGTCCCGCTATCGATCATCCACGCACGAAAAGTGCGCGGCGCGAAGAGCTAAACCTAGGGCCTCTGCTTCCGATGTAAAGTGCTGGGGCCGCCGAGAAAATGTCCGGGCTCGGCCTTGTACCTAAGGGCTGTCATACCCCGACACCGACTGAACCATGCTCGATTCGTCGCGGTCTCTTCCCGATACCTCAGGGCAATCGTTTAGCGGCGCGTGCAGAACAGCCCTGTTGGCGTTCAGCCTTATGCAGCCGAGCGACGTCCAGGCAACGGATTTCCAGGCTCATGGCCGACCGGCGTGACCAGGGTGACATCCGGATAGCCGTTCTCGATCAGTTTCACCGCGGCTTGCGTCACCTCTTCGTCGGCTTCGAGCATCGACAGGAAGACCTCCGTGCCGTCGCCGACGAGGCGGCTGATGCCCTGCGCATCGGCCGGGCCGCATTCGACCACCACGAGATCGTAGGCCGTTGTCAGCGACTGCATGATGATCGGCAGCCTGTCGGCGGCGCGCATAGCCTTGACCGGATCGGCGGTGCCGACAGGAATGACATGCGCGTCCGAATAGAGATCGGGGTGAATGACGTCGCTGAACTGCGCTTCGGACGCCAGAAGATTGGTGATACCGGGGAAAAGCCCGCTATCGAGCATCGGCCGCGATGCCGCGCCCGAAGCGGTGAGATCGAGCAGTAGCACGCGCAGTCCCGCATCCGACACTTCGCGC
This sequence comes from Mesorhizobium sp. M1E.F.Ca.ET.063.01.1.1, assembly GCF_003998155.1. NCBI lineage: Bacteria > Pseudomonadati > Pseudomonadota > Alphaproteobacteria > Hyphomicrobiales > Phyllobacteriaceae > Mesorhizobium > Mesorhizobium sp. M1E.F.Ca.ET.063.01.1.1. The sequence continues at coordinate 231 of NZ_RZSC01000442.1, read as the reverse complement.
GCCACCAGTACGGCGGTAGCGGCGGCCTCGTCGCCTTCCGGCGAGACGAAGATGGCGCGCGCCGCACCCGAGCCGATCAGCTTTTCCGCCGCCCTGTCGACATCGATCTCCCCCAGCCTGGACCGCCACGGCTCAGGCGCTTCCGTCGCTACCGGGTCGTCAGGCGGTGCCGCCCTGGCGGCGCTCTGTCCGATCCGGTCGTCGGCGACCGAGTCGCCGCCGCCTGCATCC
>NZ_RZSC01000441.1:0-4921 GCF_003998155.1 Mesorhizobium sp. M1E.F.Ca.ET.063.01.1.1 | reverse complement strand
GTCTGGTAGCCGTCGCGCAGCGTCAGGATCAGCTCATGCGCTTCCGCGCGCCTGGCCGCCTCGACGATCGCGGCGTCCTCCGCGTTCGGGTCGAAGCGGGCGACATTGTCGCCGATCGATCCGGGAAACAGCTCCACCTCTTGCGCCAGGTAGCCGATCTTTCTGCCGAGCTGGTTTTCGTCCCAGCTCCTGAGGTCGGCGCCGTCGACCCTGACGGTGCCGCCGGTCGGCTGGGCAGCGCCGACAAGCAGCCGCGCCAGCGTGGATTTGCCGGCGCCGCTCGGGCCGACGATCGCCACCGCCTCGCCGGCGCCGATTTGGAAATTCAGCCGCTTGAGGATGGGTTCGGTGCCTGGCTGGGCATTCGGCGCCATGAAGAAAAGGTCCTGCACGGCAATCGCGCCTAACGGATCGGGCAGGGCGAGCCTGCGCGATTGCGCCGGCTGCGCCGCGAGCGACCTTTCCAGCCGTGTCCACGCTCGACGGGCATCGGCGATCTGGCGCCAGGCGCCGATGAGCTGGTCGAGCGGCTGCAGCGCACGCGACGACACCAGCGAGGAGGCGAAGATCATGCCGGCCGTCATCTGCCCCTCGACCACCAGCCACGCACCGGCGCCGAGGATCGCGAGCTGCAGCATCATGCGCAGCGCCCGCGAGGCGCCGCTGAAGATCGCGTTGGCGCTCGCGGAGCGATCGTGCAGGATGAGCGCTTCGCCGACGTACCGCCCCCAGACCCGCGCGGCGTTGTCGACCATGCCCATGGCGCGCAGCGTTTCGGCATTGCGGGCAAAGACCTGTTCCGCCTGGGCAGCCAAAGCCGAACGTTCCACCGACAAGGCATCGTTTCGGCCGATGGCAAGCTGGTTCGCCACGACCAGGAGAACCAGCAGCACCGTGCCGGCGAGCGTCACCCAGAACAGGACGGGATGGATGAGATAGAGCAGGGCGAGGAAGACCGGAGCGAAGGGCAGGTCGAACAACACCGCCACGCCGCGCGACCGGATGAAGGCGCAGACCGAAGCGAGGTCGCGCAGCGGCGACAGGCCGCCCGCATGTTTAGCGGCAAGCGAAAGGGCGAACGTTCCGGCACCCAGCTTTCGGTCGACGGTCGCAGCGACGCGATGCGTGTAGATGGCGCGCACCGCATCGAGGAAGCCGAGGAAGGCGAGAGCCAGCACCGCGATGAGCGAGAGGTAAAACAGCGTCTCGATGCTGGAGGACGGCAGCACGCGATCATAGACCTGGAGCAGGTAGAGCGGGATTACCAACAGCAGGATGTTGATCAGCACAGAGAAGGCGCCGACATCGGCGATGGCGCGCAGAAAGACCGGCCGCAGGCCCGACGGTCGAGTCATTTGCCCATTCCCGGCCGCTGCATGATCGCGCCTTAGGCGTGGCCCCCGAACTCGGAACCGCCGTGCAGCGTGCTGCTGGCGATACTGTACGTGGCTATGCTCTGGGTGGTCTGAGTGGTGGTACTGCTGCTGGTGACGTTCAGCGCGGTCGCCGGCGCGCTGTCGAGCGTGTAGGCGTGGACATAGTCGATCTTCATCTGAGCCGGGGTCGCCAGATGATCCGGCGGCGCGCCGGCCTGACCGCCGACCGCGAGGTCGACCAGCATATACATGGGCTTGTTCATGTCGGACGGCGTCGCCACTTCCGCCACCTGCACGCCATCATAGGTCCAGACAAGCTTGTCCGGCGTCCATAAGAGGCCATAGGTGTGGAAGCCTTGGGTATCCATAACGTTCACCGTCGACCCGACCTTGGTGTGCGTGCCCGTCTCATTGGTGTGCGCGGTCATCAGAAGCGAGTTCGGGCTTTGGCCGTACATTTCCACCACGTCCAGCTCCGGCGGCCACGAGCCGTCCTCCGGCAGCAGCCAGAAGGCCGGCCAGGCGCCGGCGTTTTCGGGCAGGTCGGCGCGCATTTCGAAATAGCCGTAGGTCTGCGAGAAGGAGTCGTGCGTCGTCAGGAGCCCGGAGGTGTATTCGTAGTTGTTGATCAGCGGCTTGATGTCAGCCGGTGTCTGCGCTGCGGTGATGGTGAGAACGCCGTTGTTCACGCTGAACGGGTGGACCGAGCTCGTCGGGGCGTAATTGGCGTCGATATACCACTGCAGCTCGTTGTTCTGGGTGAGCGTGCTGCCGTTCGGCGCGCCCCACCAGAAGTTGGTGTCCCAGGTGCCGCCTTGGCTATTGTGAAGGTTCAGCGTGTTGAACTCGTCGCCGAAGGACAGCGTCATGTGCGATTTGTCGATCGGCAGCTCGAACTGGCTGGGCTGCAGCTTGTCGATGGTCGTGTCCTTGAACTCGAGGATCTCACCGGATCCGAGGTTCAGGATCACGTTCGATCCCGCCTGAACCATGTTAGAGTGAATTGCGTCGAAGGAAGTGAACCCATAGCCATCGAGGCGGACAGTGTCGGTCGCTGCAAAATTGGCGATCAGGTCGCTTCCGTTGCCGTTCTTGATGATGAACGTGTCGTAGCCGCCGCCGCCGTCGATCAGAACATCGTTTCCCACGCCGCCGTCCAGCGTCTGGTGGTCGGCCTTAGCGGTGATGATGTTGTCCAGCGCATTTCCGAACGCATAGCGATTGGCGGTGGTGACGATGAGGTTCTCGACGTTGTTCGGGAGCGTATAGCTCATCCAGGTGCTGATCGTGTCGATGCCTGCCCCATAGCCCTCGGCCACCTTGTTGCCCGCGGCATAGAGGTAATAGATGTCGTCGCCGTAGCTACCGTGCATGGTGACATTGACACCGGAGGCTCCATAGAAGGTGTCATTGCCGGAGGTGCCCCACAAGTCCGGCCCAGACCCAGATGCCGAGAACCAATGGGTGGATGTGCCGCTATAGGGAAGAGGAACGCCTACTGCGTTGACGATGGAGGTCATCGGACAATCTCTCCGTGCTGCCTGGCTCCTGGAACACGCTATGCAGGTTCCGTCGACCGCTTCCAAAAAACTTCTAATTCAAATGATAGTTCCAAGGAATAACCATATAGTACAGAGGAAACTTTCCTTTGGATCGATTAATTCTTCAGAATAGATAGAATAAGGATTTGCTAATACAATTTAGGCGTGAAGTCTGGTTAATTTTATACAATAGTGATGAATTTCTGCCGACTGGTTAGGCAGTCTGCCGCGGATGAACGCATTTGTTGCGGCGCGGCGCTCTCACCCGGGGCGGCGGTTCGAATCAGCGGACGGATAGCGCAGTGACGGACCGTCGTCGGCTCAAAGCTTTCCCATCGCGATCGACTTCAGGAATGCCGCCGCAAGCCCCTTGGCCACCGCTTCGTCGAATCCCGCTTCGCGCATGGTCTCGATTGCCGCGGCGGTGGTGCCGCGATAGCCGAGGAAGGCTTCCACCGTGTCGGCCGGCGAGGCGTCGTTGAGCTTCAGCAGCCGGCCGGTGCCGGTAAGCACGGTGTTGACGGCGCGTCGCGCTACATCGGGCGAGAGGCCGAAGGCAACCGCGTCGCGCATCATCGCGTCCGCCAGCAGGGCAGGGAAGGCGGGGCCCGATCCTGTCAGGCCGGTGAGGTAGTCGATGTCGCGCTCCGTCGCCACCTCGTCCTCAACGCCGCAGGCATCGAAGATCGCGCGCACGGTTGCGCGGTCCACCTCGGTGGTGTCGCCGCTCGCGATCCATGGCGTATAGGATTTGCCGACCTCGGCCGCCGCGTTGGGCAGTGTGCGCGCCACCCGGCGCGTGCCGTGCTTCTCGCCGATCTCGGCCAGTCTTATGCCGGCCATCACCGAAATCACCAGCTTGCCCTTGGCGTCCAGCTCGAGCGACGGCCAACCCTGCGGCCGCACCGAAAGCATGATGACGTCGGAGCGGTCGGCGAGCGCCTGGTTGTCATCGGTCCAGAACGCGCCCGAAAAACGGTCCGGTTTGGCGCTCCGATAGGACAGCGCAAGGTCTTCCACCCGCACCACGCCGGCCGCAAGTGCAGCACCCGCAATGGCACCGCCCAGCCAGCCGGCGCCGCCGACGATGCCGAGCTTGAATGAAGCGCTCATCCTTGCCTCCTCGCCGAAAACCGCAGGGTAGCGGAGGCAGGTCGCTATTCAAGCACTCAATACCCCCGCATCAGCCCGCCATCGACGCGGATGTTCTCGCCGGTGATGTAGGCCGCGCCGTCCGACGCGAGGAACGAGATCGTCGCCGCCACTTCCTCCGACGTGCCGTAGCGCTTCATCGGCACGCTCTGGCGGCGTTCCTCGACAGCGGGCAGGCTGTCGATCCAGCCCGGCAGCACGTTGTTGATGCGGATGTTGTCGGGCGCATAGGTGTCGGCGAAGATCTTGGTGAAGGCGGCGAGCCCGGCACGCGCCACCGCCGAGGTCGGGAAGGCAACGCTCGGCTCGAACGCCCAGGCGGTCGAGATGTTGATGATCGCGCCGCCCTTCTGCTTCTGCATCACCGGCGTCACCAGCCGGGTCGGGCGCACGACGTTGAGGAAATAGGTGTCGATCCCCTTGTGCCAGTCGTCGTCGCTGATCTCGATGATCTGCGCGCGCGGTCCGTGGCCGGCGCTGTTGACCAGGACGTCGATGCGACCCCAGCGTTCCAGCGCACCGTCGGTGAGACGCTTCAGGTCATCGTTCGACTGGTTGGAGCCGGTGACGCCGAAGCCGCCGAGCTCGTTGCCCAGCGCCTCGCCCTTGCCGGAGGAGGAGAGCACGCCGACCTTGAAGCCGTCCGCCGCCAGCCGCTTCGCCGCCGCCGCGCCCATGCCGCTGCCGCCCGCCGTCACCAGAGCCACTTTTTCGTCTGCCATGTCGCTGTCCATCCTGATTTTTGGGCCGTTGTCGAAAGCACTTCAGTTAGCATGGACCTGGGCAGGCACGAACCGGTTTGGATTGCGCCAACGCGGATGGGGTTGGCGAAAGCGGCGGAGCGTGCAATCT